>CAYTRF010000089.1:0-5108 GCA_964440065.1 uncultured Cocleimonas sp.
TTCCGATAAGGCACCACGCATACGTTTGATTGCGCCATCACGATCTTCTGCATGCACAATCAGTTTGCCAATCATTGAATCATAATGAGGCGGTACGCTGTACCCCCCATAGATATGAGAATCAACACGTACACCTAAGCCACCAGGCACATGAAAGCGTTCTATTTTTCCAGGTGATGGTACAAAGGTATCAGGGTCTTCTGCATTGATACGACATTCAATGGCGTGACCTGTGGGCTTAATATCTTCTTGCTTGATCTTTAAAACTTCACCAGAAGCAATTAGCAATTGTTGTTTAACTAAATCAACGCCAGTGATTAACTCCGTAACAGGATGCTCTACCTGTAAACGTGTATTCATTTCAATAAAATAAAACTCATCATTTTCATATAAAAACTCAAATGTGCCTGCGCCACGATAGCCGATATCAACACAGGCTTTGGCAACAGACTCCCCTAATTTTTTACGTTGCTCAGGAGTAATTCCAGGGGCAGGGGCTTCTTCCACGACTTTTTGGTTGCGGCGCTGCATGGAACAATCACGCTCGCATAAATGAATCGCATTTCCATGAGTGTCGGCTAAAACTTGAAATTCTATGTGACGAGGTTTCTCTAAAAACTTTTCCATAAAAACCACATCATTATTAAAAGCTGCACCTGCTTCTGTCTTGGTCAGCGTGATGGATTCTAATAAATCTGATTCATCATAAACCACACGCATACCACGTCCGCCCCCACCCCCCGTTGCTTTGATGATGAGTGGGTAGCCAATGTCATTTGCCATTTTCATACTAATTTTAGGATCATCGGGTACAGCACCACCAGAGCCAGGTACACAGGGCACTCCCGTTTTTTTCATGGCAGCTTTAGCGGCAATCTTATCTCCCATGATTCGAATACTATCGGCGGTGGGCCCAACAAAAATAAAGCCACTGGATTCTACGCGTTCTGCAAAATCAGCATTTTCAGAAAGAAACCCATAACCAGGGTGAATAGCATCAGCATTAGTTACTTCAGCGGCACTGATAATAGCAGGGATGTTTAAATAACTTTCAAGAGAAGAGGGTGGGCCAATACAAACCGATTCATCGGCTAGGCGAACGTGTTTTAAGTCACGGTCTGCTGTGGAATGTACGGCTACTGTTTTTATGCCCATTTCATGGCAGGAGCGTAGAATTCTAAGGGCGATTTCACCGCGATTGGCGATGAGTAATTTTTTAATCATTTTGACAAGTCTCCGTCAGAAAATAGAACATCATTCAATGACGAAAAGTGGTTGACCAAACTCGACTGGAGTTTCATTGTCAACTAGGATTTCTTTGATCGTCCCTGCTTTTTCAGATTCAATTTGATTAAGCATTTTCATGGCTTCGATAATACACAAGGTATCACCAATTGAAACTTTCTGACCTACGCTAACAAATGGAGGAGATGTTGGCGATGATGAGGCATAAAAAGTTCCCACCATTGGTGAGTCAATAGTTTCACCTATTGGGGCACTAGTGTCTGCTGACTCACCAGCGGCAACGGGTGCTGCAATAGCAGGAGCCGCTGCAATAGCAGGAGCCATCGCTGGCGCACCCGCCATCATAACGGGTGTGGCGTTGCGCGTGATTCGAACTGAATCTTCACCTTCTACAATTTCTAACTCGTCGATATCGCTACTTTCGATTAACTCAATGAGTTTTTTAATCTTACGAACGTCCATAATTTTTAATCCTATGTTCTTTTTTTAGAACAATTATTTAACGTGATTCCAATTGGCGCAAAGCAGCTTGTAAAGCCAGCTCATAGCCATGTGCACCCAAGCCCACGATTGTTCCTACAGCGATATCTGAAAAATAAGAACGCTGTCTGAACTCCTCGCGTTGATGCACATTGGAAAGGTGTATTTCAATAAAGGGGATTTTGGTCCCGAGTAATGCATCGCGAATGGCAATGCTAGTGTGTGTGTAAGCGGCAGGGTTAAATAAAATAAAAGCAACATTATCTTGCGCGGCTTGATGAATGTGGTTGACAAGTTCACCTTCGGTATTACTTTGAAAGTGCGTTAATTGATGTTTTTCTTGTTCTGCTAGTTTGGATAAACGCTCAGCAATATCTGCCAAGGTGTCGGAACCATAAATTTCAGGTTCACGTGAACCGAGTAAGTTTAGATTAGGCCCATTTAAAAGGAGAAGTTTAGCCATGGAGACTTTTTAAAACCTTATTAAGTCAAATTAGTAATATTTGTTAGAATAGTCAATATAATGCAATATTGGCGACGTTATCGACAAAACACATCAATTGTGGCTATTTTACCTTCAAGTAATCAGCAAATCCAATTATATTTTGGTTTATCTTTGTATGAAAAAAACGAGGAAAAGTGGGGGGGTGTACTTTTATCTGAACTAGAAACAGATAAAGAGTATTCAAACAGCGACTTTGCCTTTTATATGGTCATGGCTTTGATAATCAACTAACTCGAAGTCTTCAAAAGTGAAGTCAAAAATTGACGTTACCTTTGGGTTAATTTTCATGGTAGGAAGCGGGTAGGGCTCTCGACTTAATTGTAGCTCGGTTTGCTCCATGTGATTCGAATACAAATGCGCATCCCCCAAGGTATGAATAAAATCGCCAGCTTCTAAACCTGTGACCTGCGCCACCATCATAGTTAATAAAGCATAAGACGCGATATTAAAAGGCACGCCTAAAAATATATCGGCACTGCGTTGGTATAATTGACATGACAGTTTTCCATCGGCGACATAAAATTGGAAAAAGGCATGACAAGGTGGCAATGCCATATTTTCTACATCGGCTACATTCCATGCGCTGACAATAATTCGGCGTGAATCGGGCGTGTTTTTTATCTGATCAATAATTTGCGTGATTTGATCGATGTGCTTGCCATCAGGTGTTGGCCAAGAACGCCATTGTGAACCATAAACTGGTCCTAGATTTCCATCCTCATCAGCCCATTCATCCCAGATTCTCACGCCATTTTCTTTTAGATATTGAATATTGGTATCACCTTGAAGAAACCAAAGTAACTCGTGAATGATTGAGCGTAAGTGACATTTTTTGGTCGTTACTAATGGAAAGCCTACCGATAAATCAAAACGACTTTGATGTCCAAAGACTGATTTAGTGCCCGTGCCCGTGCGGTCTTCTTTTACTGTGCCATTCTCGTAGACATGGCGCATTAGGTCTAAGTATTGTTTCAAAGTACACCCCCCCACTTTTGAATGATAGCTCGCTTTTGTTGTTTAAAAACGATACTAGAAGTCATGCATGGCTCGATGATTTTTTGAGACAATAGCTGTGTAATATACAACATTTATTAGCTTGCTCGGTTGCTGGCTTTATGTGACCAGATGAGTAAAAACAGTCCAATTATTATCATAGGAAGTGATAATAGTTGTCCTTGGGTGAGCCAATCAATACCAAGAAAATTACTATTATCAGGTACTCGATAGAATTCAGAAACCGATCGGGCTACTCCATATCCTAGCAAAAATAAACCAGTCACGGCCCCAGTCGGTCGTGGTTTTTTAGAGTAAATCCAGACCAATAAAAACAATAGAATGCCTTCTCCTAGTACTTGATAAAGTTGGGATGGATGACGCGCTAGATCATCGACTTTCGGAAAAACCATGCCCCACGGTACATCAGTAGGTCGTCCAAACAACTCTCCGATAATAAAGTTAGCGAAGCGTACCGCGCCTAAACCAATGGGAACTAAAGGTGCAATAAAGTCACCAATTTTTAAAGGCGCAACTTTCCATTTTCTGGCCAGTAAATACATGACAATACTGACGCCAATTAAGCCCCCGTGGAAACTCATGCCACCTTCCCAAACTCTATATATGCTCCGAGGGTCTTCTAAGAGTTGTGGAAAGCGATAAAAAAGCATTTCACCAATTCTACCGCCAGCAATCACGCCAATTACACCGTAAAACATCATATCATCCACTTGCTCTGGTTTAACGGGGCTATGGGGTCTGCGGGCGCGTATTTTTCCTAAAAACAAAAAGGATAAAAAGCCGACGATATACATTAATCCGTACCAACGAATTGCAATGGTATCGGTGAATTGTATTATTACTGGGTCCCAACCTGGATGTGTCAACATGGATATTTTATCTCGGATTTAGTATTTATGTGCTTGTAAAAAATAGGCTTAGAAGAATAGTTTTTTGAGTTCATCACCTGGCTCATCTGCTCGCATAAAGGCTTCGCCTACCAAAAAGGCATTGACCTGATGGTCACGCATTAATTGAACATCTTCAATGCTATGAATCCCACTTTCAGTAACAACAATTCTGCCCTCGGGTATTTTTGATAGCATATCAAGTGTGGTATTTAATGAGGTTTTAAAGTTGCGTAAGTTACGGTTATTAATTCCCACTAAATCAGCTTCCAATGGCAAACAGCGTATTAACTCGTCTTCATCGTGAACTTCAATAAGCACATCCATGTCTAATGCTCTTGCTAAACTATACAGCTGATTAAGCTTCATATTATCAAGTACTGAAACAATCAACAATATACAATCGGCACCCATGGCGCGGGCTTCATAGACTTGATAAGGGTCGATAATGAAATCTTTACGAATCACCGGTAAATCACAAGCAGCTCTTGCTATTTTTAGGTATTCATCAGAGCCTTGGAAGAAATCAACATCTGTTAATATAGATAAACAACATGCCCCACCTGACTGATAACTAACAGCAATTTCAGTAGGGTTAAAGTTTTCGCGCATCACGCCCTTACTGGGAGATGCCTTTTTTATTTCTGCTATTACTGCTGGTTTTCCACTTGCGATATTATTTTTCATTGAATCTACAAAGCCACGTACAGGATCAGCTTCCTTTGCTTCTGCTATAACGAGATCTAAGCTTTTTAATTTGATTCTTTCATCAATAATTTGTTCTTTACGGTTAATTATCTTTTTAAGAATATCGGGTGTATTGGGTTTATCGTTCATCTTTGTTTATTCGTTCTTGTTGTGTTACTTAGAAAGAGTTTGTCTTATTAATCAAGTCGAGTAATTTTTGTTTAGCATCACCCGATGCAATAGCCTCAAGAGCACGATCAATACCTGCTTGATGTGATGCAGCAAGACCC
>CAYTRF010000089.1:5118-5850 GCA_964440065.1 uncultured Cocleimonas sp.
TAGCAGCTCCTGCATTGAGGGCAACAATTTGACGTGCTTCATTGTCATCATTATTTAATACAGAATTGACCATTTCCAATGATTCTTGGGCATTATGAACGCGAATAGTATTGATAGGGTGTTGGGACATGCCAAAATCTTCTGGCTTGATTTTGTATTCGGTGATTTCACCATTTTTTAACTCCGCGACCGAAGTAGCGGAGGAAATACTAATTTCATCCATGCCATCATCCGCATGGACTACCATGACATGATTGCTGCCCAACTCTTTTAGCACCTCTGCAAGTGGTCTAACCCAATCGATACTAAAAACGCCTAATACTTGATTTGGTGTGCCAGCAGGGTTTGTGAGAGGACCCAATAGATTAAATAGGGTACGTGTTGCCATTTCTTTTCGGGGGCCAATAGCGTGCTTCATCGCGCTATGGTGAAGTGGTGCAAACATAAAGCCTACGCCAATATCTTCAACACAAGATTTAACTTGATCCGCAGTGATATTGAGATTAACCCCAGCCGCCTCTAATAAATCCGCAGCCCCCGATTTACTGGAGATTGAGCGATTACCATGTTTTGCGACATGACCACCAGCAGCAGCGACGACGATACAACTCGCTGTGGAAATATTAAACGTACTACTACCATCACCACCTGTACCAACAATTTCAACGAGACCTTGTGTGTCTAAATCTACCTTTGTTGATAAAGCCCTCATCACCGTTGCAGCAGCGGTAA
>CAYTRF010000090.1:0-5838 GCA_964440065.1 uncultured Cocleimonas sp.
TCAATGCTTTTCTTTCACCCACCTTGCTAATAAATTTACCAATGCGAGGTGCCAAAAAAATATTCAGGCTGGCATTTATTAAAAACAATAATGAGATCTCACCTACACTAAAACCAAACTTTTGAACCATTAAAAAGCCAGCAAATACCACGAATATTTGTCGTCTTGCACCACCCATAAACTGTAATGCATAAAATAACCAATATCGTTTTTTTAGAATGAGTTTTTTACTTTGACGTACTTTTTCTGGGAAGTAATCAAAGTGCATCCAGCAAATCAACGCGATGAAAATAGATATGCCTCCGCCAATAATGTAAATCCATTGATAATCGACACTTAGTTTTTCAAATAAAAACCAAACCATAGCAAAGGCTACTATTGAAGCAGCAGCTTTAGCAGCAATCATTTTACCGAGAAATTCAGGCGCTTCTTTTTTATCTAGCCACTGTAAGGATAATGAGTTTTGAACCGTTTCTAGGTAATGAAAACCGACCGACATTAAGATGGTTGTAAGATAAAATCCAGTGGCTGATGGAAAAAACCCCGTTAATAAGGTGCCAAGACCAAGCACAAATAAAGATAGATATACCATACGCTGTTCACGTATAAACATGAGAATAAAAACAATGGTGAACGCTAAAAAGCCAGGAATTTCACGTAAGCTTTGTAAAATACCAATCTCAATACCGCCAAAACCAACACGGTCTATGGCAAAATTATTTAATAGGTTTTGCCATACAGCAAAGCTCATAGCAGAGCCTGCCGCTGTTAATAGCAATAAGAGTTGCGGGGAGTTTTTATTAATTTTAATGTATCACTCCCTCACTCTAGTTGCCTATTAGTTTTTAATCAGTGAACTCCACCCAAGGGTATTTCTTATCGTCTTTAACACGACTCCAAAATAACACACCTGAGTTTCTCCATGGGTCAAGCAAAATGCCATTCGGAACCTTATCGCCCTTAGCCGTTACAACCAAGGTACTGTGCTCTTTCCAATAGTTTCGACGAAACGCTACCGCATGGTAAAACTGCAGTGATTTCATTGGGCGATTGATTTGTAGTCCCATATCACGGGTCCATTGATAACATAAACCGCGCGGTCTTTTACCATAATTTACCAGAACATTATGATAAAGAGGAGGGCTCATTAATTGATAACGATTGGCTAATATTTTTGGGTAGAGGACAGCCTCACGTGCGACAAAACGTGCTTCACTTGCTACTATATTTGGCCCCATCGACATAATTGCATGGTAAAGTTTTTCTATCTTTTGATTATCACCCATATCAATGGCAGAAATAACCGTATTGCCTTTTTTACTAACACTCACACCCTCGTAATGAACCGTAGAACAAGCATTGAGTGTAAATAATAACGCTGTTATTAGTACTAATTTTGGAATCTTAAAACGGTAGAAATTCATTGTATGGTTCCTAGTTTTATTTTCTTTTTAGCTGTTTCTATGGGATTAACAATATATGTTCTACGTTTATATTTAGACCAATAATAGAGTGGATCATCTCCAGTTTTTACCCAATACAGCTTAGCCGAGTTACGCCAAGCATCTAAAATATAAGCATCTGATATGCCTTTGCCTTTGGCTGCAACAGTTAATACATTATGCTCGAAGCTTTTACCTTGATTGGCAACAGCACGTTGTAAAGTCAAGGTATTAAACGTTCTACCTTTAACAATATGGTCAGTCATATCTCTAGCAAAATGAAAACAATGCCCTTTTTCTCTTCGTCCTGTATTAACCAGTACATTATGAGAGTTAGGTGGTGAAATCAAACGATACTGATTCGCTAAATGCTGGGGGAATAATACCGCTTCTCTGGCTACAAATGAGGCTTCTCCCTTATCAATGTTTGGGCCTAAATCCATAATTGCTTCCGTTAACTCATCAATTTTATCTTGATCTCTTGACACAATAGCCGTTACTACCGTAGCCCTTTTAATTGGGTCATAGCTAACATGGTTGAAACGAACATCCGTTGTTATGGGGGCTAAACCGCTAGTACAAGCAGATAGTAGAACCAAGCTTGTAAAAATTAATGCTAATTTGAAAAGATATTTCATGGGTTTTCTTCATTTTTAGTAAAAGTCATAAGATAATTCACATCTACATTGTTAGCAATTTTATAACTTTGTAGCAGTGGGTTATAGGTAATACCTTTAATATTTTCAAGATGCAAGCCAGACTCCCTTGCCCATGCTTCTAACTCAGATGGACGGATAAATTTTGCATATTCATGGGTGCCTTTTGGCAGCATATTTAGTACATATTCAGCGCCCACAATCGCTAGAGCAAAGGACTTAGGGTTGCGGTTGATGGTGGAGAAAAACACAGTACCATTAGGT
This sequence comes from uncultured Cocleimonas sp., assembly GCA_964440065.1. Taxonomy (GTDB): domain Bacteria; phylum Pseudomonadota; class Gammaproteobacteria; order Thiotrichales; family Thiotrichaceae; genus Cocleimonas. The sequence continues at coordinate 2,363 of CAYTRF010000090.1, forward strand.
TTAACTAACTTTGTACAAGCTTTGATAATGGAGCTAGGGTCAGGCACATGCTCTAGCATTTCCATGCAGGTTACGACATCGTATTGTCTTGCTTGTTCCTCAGCAATCTCTTCAACTAACACTTTTTGGTATTTGATATTTTTAACGCCATTATCCAATGCGTGTAATTCAGCGACTGAAAGAGGTGTTTCACCCATATCAATACCTAATACATCAGCACCACGTAATGCCATGCTTTCAGATAGGATGCCACCACCGCAGCCTACATCAATTATCTTTTTGCCTTTTAATCCACCTGTGTTTTTATCAATATAATTTAAACGTAACGGGTTAATTTCATGCAGAGGTTTAAACTCACTTTCTCTGTCCCACCAGCGGTGCGCGATGTCTTCAAATTTTTTGATTTCATTCGCGTCTACATTAGCTTGTGACTTTTGTTTGGAAGTGATGTGTCCTTTTTCGTCATTACTAGCAGTAGCTTGCATAGTATTACCATTCATATAATTCTGATATTACGTTATTATATAGAATCTGGACTCAAATACACTGGATTAAATGCTTCGTTTTTTATTAGGTATCCTCATCATACAAATTGCTACTGTGGCATTAGTCTTATTGGCGCCAGATGACTTACAGGGGTTCGGCTGGTTACGTCTAATTATTCCTCTTATTATGATGAGTTTTTTTGCGGCATTTTGGTTTAATTCAATGGCTCGACACAAAAGTAAAGATGAGCTTACACACCTAAAAGAACGCCATGCACGGGAACGAGAAAAAATACAAATCAATGCGGAACGCGCCAAAACACGCCTTGTAAAAAACACTCAAAAGCAGATAGCCAAAGAAGCCAAACTGACCCATGGCAAAGCTAATTTTAAAGTCGGTGCTACCATGGCAGGTGCGATGGGTTTTGGCGCATTAATGCTACTTACTGAATTATTAACCCTTGGCATAATGACTATAACAACAGCAGGTGGGGTTTTGGGCGGATATTTATACCGAGGCCGAAAAGATAACAATAGAGGCTTAATTGTTGATAATTCAAATAATCCATCAATAATAGAACAAACGCCTAAACTTATAAAAAATAAAGAAAAATAGGCTATATTTTAGAAATGCAAACAAACCATAAAGAAAAACACTCGAAATTTCGAAATGGTTTTATTGTGGCATGGAAACAATTTAGCCGACTCGTCGTAAAGGTTTTTTATAGTAAGTTTGAAATAACAGGTCAGGAACATATTCCAAAAGAATCCGAGCAAGGCTCGGGCATTATATTTTGCGTTAACCATGTTAATGCGTTGATAGACGCAGTGGTTTTACAAGCCTCAACAGATAAAAGTGTGCGTCCACTGGCGCGCAGTGGTTTATTTAATAACGCTATTCTAAAATCCATTTTAGAATTAATCGGCGCTGTGCCTATTTATCGTCGTAAAACAGATGATACTGATACCTCTAAAAACCAAGATACCTTTGAGAAATGTTATGAGTTGTTAGCGCAAAATGAAACCTTAGTGATTTTTCCTGAAGGGCAAAGTCACTCCGACTCCTATGTGCATGATATAAAAACAGGGGCTGCCCGTATGGCGCTTGGTGCATTGGATACCAACAAAATTGCTCCTACGGTGATTCCCGTAGGTTTAACTTTTGTAAGAAAGAAAATGGCGCGCTCCGAAGTATTGGTACATTATGGCAAGCCAATAGATCTAGAAGTTGCCGATGACTTAGATGAATATGAAGCAGTACGTTTGGTAACAGATAGGGTGCAACGAGGCATTGAATCGGTAACATTAAATGCACCTTCGTGGAAGGATATAGACTTAGTTCGAAAGCTAGATGGTTTCTTTACAATGCGACACGGTAAACGCCGTACTGCTACATTAAAACAACGCTTTGCATCGATGCAAAGATTAATCGAAGCACAATCATTACTGCGTGAACACGAGCCTGATAGAGTGCGAAGCCTGATGAGCAAGTTACGTTTATTCGAGCGTTTATGTAAAGTTTGTGGCATTAATAATTATCATTTGGCCATTAAATACAAACCGTTTTTTTTGATTGCTTATACATTGAGAACACTTGGAATTTTACTTATTGGTTTCCCCATTGCATTTTACGGCATGTTAAACAGCTACATTCCTTACAAAATTACCAGTTTACTCACGCACAAATTTAGTAAAGGAAGAGATCAGTATGATACGGCTCGGGTGTTAATTGGCATTGCTGCGTTTAGTCTATTTTGGGGGGCACAATGTTATTACATTTTTTATAACTATGGTTTCAAGTGGTTGATAATATATGGCGTAAGCTTGTTAATCAGCGCAGCCGTTGCTATCTCTTTACGCGGTGAGTTTAAGTGGACACTTAAAAATCTAAAAGTATTCTTTTTGTTTTTGCGTAAAAAAGATTTAAAAACCTATTTAGAAACTAAACGACAAGAACTAGAAATTGAACTTGCACAGATGGTGAGAATTGCTAAGAGATTAACTAAAACTTAAAAAAACATCGAAAAGTGGGGGGGTGTGCTTTTAGCTCCTTTTACTACTCTTTAAATGAAATTATTAGCGAGCTTTTCCATTGCAGTTGCTAAATCAAAATCACGCTGTGTAATTCCACCCGCTTCGTGGGTGGTTAAATCTACAACAACTCTATTATAAATATTAAGCCATTCTGGATGATGGTTATTTTTTTCAGCGATTAAAGCGACTTGTGTCATAAAGCCAAAGGCTTCTACAAAATCTTTGAACTTAAATACTCTATGGAGTTTGTTTTCTTTGAGTGACCAACGAGTATTATTGCTAATATATTCTTCAATATGTTGATTTGATATGTGTTTAATGGCCACGACCTGCGCTACTCCTGAGTAAGAAATTTACTTTCGTTTAGACGAAACGCTAAATAGAATTAGGCTTATTATCATCAGCGCAAAGCTGACGAACAGTAAAATAATCAACGCTTCTATCCATAGACCGTTAATGTAAGTTTTTTCATAGCCTGGATTACTTATGCTAACAAGTCTCCAATCGGTTCCTTCAATATCTTTATAAACATTAATTTGATCGAGTTCTTCGCGACTCAAGTTAATATTTCGCTTTAGTTTATCGCGAGAACCTAAACTGGTCATTTCGATTAAGGATGGTTTGGATTGGCGAATAATGATTAATTTTTGTCCGGGTATTTCATGTGTTTTTAAAATATTTATGATATCAGTAAGAAAGAAACTGACAAAAAATATGCTCGGCTTTAGTCCATTTGTATGAAGAGGAGCCATGACGTCATAGTGGTAGTTAAAAGGTTGAGGATGAATAAAAATCTCATTTTTGAATGTTTTCTTTTTATTATCTATATGCTTAGCAAAGTTATTTAAGTCGAGTTGACAAGCTTGTCCCACTAACGATTCTATATTGAGTAGTTTAGGGAAGCCTTTTTCATCAGTAATCGTATAGGTAAAAAAATCCGGAAAACGCTGCTTTAAA
>CAYTRF010000091.1:0-1916 GCA_964440065.1 uncultured Cocleimonas sp.
AAGAAAACACGCGGAGTAATAAAAAAGGAGCACAAAAATTCCAGAAGAAAAAAATAATCGTGATCATATCGATATCATCATCGCACTGGGTATGGCAATGGAAGGCTTCGACTGGATTTGGTGTGAGCATGCATTAACCATCGGCTATCGCTCTAGCTTAACTCAAATTATTCAAATCATAGGCCGCACAACCCGTGATGCTAAAGGAAAAACACGCGCACGTTTCACCAACCTGATTGCAGAGCCTGATGCTGAAACGGATGCAGTGACAGACGCAGTGAACGACACCTTAAAAGCCATTGCCGCCAGTTTATTAATGGAGCAGGTACTGGCTCCTAAATTTAACTTCGTCGCAAAAAACAGCCAGAGTGCAGCGGCAGAAGGTTTCGACTACGGTGAAGACGGTTACAAACCAGGCGGTACGAATGTAGGCTTTAATGAACAGACCGGCCAGTTTCAAATTGAAATAAAAGGCTTGGCAGAGCCTAAAAGTAAAGACGCACAACGAATCTGTCAGGAAGATTTAAACGAAGTGATTACGGCTTTTGTCCAGGATAAAACAGCACTTGAGCGCGGTTTATTCGATGAAGAATTAGTACCAGAAGAATTAACGCAAGTTCGCATGGGTAAAATCGTAAAAGACAAATATCCAGAGCTAGACGACGAAGACCAAGAAGCCGTTAGACAGCATGCGATGGCTGCACTAAACCTAACGCAAAAAGCCAAAGAAGTTGTTAATGAAGGGTATGATACAGAACAACCGGACAGTTTGGGTGCTAGCACGGCATTTGTAGATGGTGTTAGAAAATTTGCTATGGATGTCCGTGACTTAGATATCGACTTGATTGATCGCATCAATCCATTTAGCGAAGCTTATGCCATTCTTGCCAAATCAATGAGTGAAGAAAGCCTGAAGCAGGTAGCCGCCGTTATTAGTGCAAAAAAAGTGATACTCACAGAAGATGAAGCGAGAGAGTTAGCGATGCGAGCGGTGAAATTTAAAAAAGAACGTGGTCGCTTGCCCGCGTTAACTTCTGCAGACCCGTGGGAAAGACGCATGGCGGAAGGTATTGCTTTCATACAGCGTAAAGTAGCGGAGGAAAGCAATGGCTGACCAGCACAGTGAAAAGTCTAATAAAGACATACTCGGTGAGTTGGGAGTTGAGGCAGAGCCCGTCAGGAAAAAGTCTCGCACCCCGCGTGAAGAACGAATTATATCCGGCTTTGAAGAGATTCAACATTTTGTAGATAAAAATGACCGTCCTCCTGCTCACGGTGAGGATAATGATATATTTGAGCGTTTGTATGCAACAAGATTAGATCAAATTCGTTCGAGCGAAGAATGCCGTGATTTGGTTAAAGAACAAGATCATCAGGGTCTTCTAGACAGTGCTGTGTGTGTAGCAGAAGAGCCAGAAGAATATAGTAATGATAGAGAGCTACTTGCTGAACTCGGCGTCGAGGCACCTAAGGAGGGTGATGTTACTTTCCTGAAACATGTGAAGCCGAGAGCTGAAGTCAAAGCGGCTGAAGACATTGCGGCACGTAAACCCTGTGAGGACTTTGAGAAATTTAGTCCTGTCTTCGAGGCAGTTCAAGCTGATTTAAAATCAGGGGGTAGAGAAGCCAAAATTCTGACAAAAAATCCACAAATCAATCAGGGCGACCTGTTCATTCTCTACGGACAAATAGTTTATGTAGCAAAAGTGAGTGACGAGAGAATTCATGGGTTTGACAGTAATGATTATCGATTACGCGTGATTTATGACAATGGCACCGAGAGTGATTTGCTAATGCGGTCATTACAGAGAGTGTTGGATAAGGATGAAAGAGGGCGGCGCATTGTTGACTTAGGCGCGGGACCTTTGTTTGATGATGTTACAGATGAAGAAGACCTTGCCAGTGGCACAATATAT
>CAYTRF010000091.1:1926-5829 GCA_964440065.1 uncultured Cocleimonas sp.
ACAGATAAAAGAAAATCGTGATGTTATTCATAAGATCGGTGTCACTGGTGGCAGTGTTGAAAGACGTATAGCAAATGCAAAACTCGACCCTACATTTCTAATGGCAGATGTTGAAGTTATTACGACTTATGAACTATACAATATAAATCGGTCAAAACTTGAAAACATATTACATAAGTTTTTTTATAGGGCTAGGCTTGATATTACGATCAATGATCGTTTTGGAAACCCTGTTAATCCTAAGGAGTGGTTTTTAGTACCTTTGTTTGTTATTGATGACATTGTTGAGAAAATTAAAGATGGAACAATCAGTAAATATACATATGATATGGAATCTGCATCATTGGTTTTTTTAGAAAAGTGAGCTATCAGTATGGCTGCCATAGAAGGAATAATGTAAATGACTCTTGATATAAGGGGTAGTTTAAAAAATACAAAAATTAACAGTAACTATTATGTTGTTATTGACGAGTTGTTATCAAATGCCATTGATTCGTATTTAATAAGAAAAAATAGTGACGCGAGTACTCCAGGGCTAGAAGTAAAATTCTTAATAGAATTTTTTTCTAAGGATTTAGAAGAAAATAGTTTTGATTTAAAAGTTTCCTGTACAGATAATGGTGCCGGTCTAGGCGAGGAGCAGACTAAGGCATTTATTACTAAGGATACATCTTATAAAGACGACCTTTCAATCAGTGGCATTGGTCAGTGTAAAGGATCTGGGAGAATACAATTCTTACATTACTTTACTAAGCTTACAGTCGATAGTGTTTTTGTCCATGATGGAAAATATAAGAGACGAACCCTATCTGTAGATGAAAGTAACAAGGAGATTGATGAGAAATCTTTTAAGCTATCGAATGCAGATGGTGAACCGCTGTTGACAACAGTAACTCTGGATATAATGAAGCCTGATATTCATGAAAAATTATTTTTAAATAAAGATTTACGAATTAAGTTTTCAGCTGAAGCTTTAAAAAGCCATGTGTTAATTGCGAGTTTGCAACGATTTGTTAGTTTAAAAGAAAGACTAGGCGATTTTTCCATTTCTTTTGAAACTTTGTACGGAGAAGAGTTGGCTAGTGAAATTCTGGTTCCAGATGAATTGCCCGATGTTACTAGTCAGAAGAAGCTTAAGGTCTACTATCAGGATGCGGAAGGGGAATTAACTAGCAAGTTTGAAGGTTTTTCTATCACGCATTATCAGCTTGATAAGGAAATCTACCGCCTTAATAGAAATACAGTAGCTCTATGTGCAAAGTCGTCTATTGCTGAAGTTATAACGAAGCGTTATTTGAAAACTAAAACACTTGAAAATAATCCTGTTAATAACAGTTATCATATTATTCTTATTGAAAGCGAATACTTAAATACGAATGTCAGTGAGCAACGAGATGGTTTTAATCTCCCACGCGAAGTTTCACCAGAACATACCTTCTTGTCTCAGATGCTTTCTTTATCGGAAATTTTTGAAGTTATAGACGATACCGTCCTTGAAATGCTAGTGCCACCAGATTGGGATAGGCAGATCATTGTTCAAAAAGTTGAAGGGAAATACGGAGTTTCTTCTCAAATGGTTACTGATGCAAATGTGAGAGTGAAATATGGAGATACCGAAGAAAGTATTGTTAAGAGAGTTCTAAGTTCATTTCAAGAACAGATAATAAAAGATACATCCGAAATATTTGAAATAAAGGAAGAGATCGAGAAAACTGATCCTAGTAGTGATGATTTTCGTAGAAAAGTTAATGATCTTGCGTGGAAGTATACGTCTTCATTGAAAAGCGTTGATATGGCAAATCTTTCCCAACTAGTTGTTCGAAGGGCTGCTATTCTTGAAGTACTTCAGCTTGCAATAAATACGAGTTTGGTAGTTCAAGATGTTCCTGAAGGTGAAAGACGAAAAAATGAAGAAATAATTCATAATATTTTCTTTCCGATGAGAGCGGATAGTGAAGAGGTCGATGATCATGATGTTTGGATACTCAATGAAGAATATCAATATTATGATTACATTGCTTCCGATAAGGCTCTATCTAAAATAAAGTGGAGCGATGGCTCGTTACTATTTGAAAGTGATGTAGATGATGCATTGTCCGAAATCCTTAGTACTAATTATGAGAGCAACTCTTCAAAACGCCCAGATATAGCGATATTTAATAATGAAGGTTCTGCAATTATTATTGAGTTTAAAGCTCCTGGTGTAAATATGGATGGGTATATAGGTGACTTGATGGAATACTCACAATTGCTAGCAGCAAAATCCAATGGTAAGTTGAAAAAGTTTTACGGTTATTTAATTGGTACTGACGTAAATGCAAATCGACTCACGGGGTATACACGTTTTCCCAGTGGGCAAGGGTGGTTTAATACTACAGATATAGTAGAACACTCAACGGGACAAAGATTGGGAGAACTTTATTCGGAAATTTTGTATTACAGTGATGTAGTTCATCGTGCTAACAAGCGCCTTGAGGTCTACAAAAAACGCTTAAATCTTAAGGTTTAAACTAAGTGTGGAAACATATTAATGCATGAAGTTAATGAAATAACACTTGATCAGATCAGAAATGAAATCATCAAATTTAAGAATGATGTGGTCTCTCAAAAGCTTGAAAGCTATTATGGTACTAAATCTTTTGGAGAAATTTTAGGAGTTAGTCGTAAGGAACTGGCTCATAGTAATTTTATAGCATGGTTGCTCAGCGGTCAGGAAAGCCACAACCTCGGAAACTACCCTTTCAAAAAATTTCTCGAAATTCTTGTATTGTCTAGCAAGGGTCAGCAGTTAGATAGACACAAGAAGCTTTTTGATGCGACTGTTACGGGTGACTTAATGGTTAATGATCTTCGAATTGTTACGGAAAAGAGTATTAAAGATGTAGGGAGGGTTGATATATTCATTGAGGCAGAGATCGAGTTCTTTGATGAATTTAAAAACCTTCGAGTAGTTATTGAAAACAAGGTGAGATCAAAAGAGCATAGCGATCAAACTACTAAATATTTTGATTATTACGAAAGTCAGGGTGATGCAAATTGGATTAACCTTTATGTTTTCTTAACACCCATATCGGGTATCGCTCTGAGCGATCTTGAAGAACCTGAGTGCTCTTGCAAAGAATACATTCAAACTAATTATCAGAATTTGGTGGATTATCTTTTAGAACCTATTCTGAATATGGATACTTCGGGTAAGACAAAAATGATTATTCGTGAGTATCTACAATCGCTGAGTCAGCCAACGCAAAACGAAGATGATGAAGAGCATAAACAGGGGTTAATTATGGCTATAGGTAACGAAGAACGTGAGTTATTGACGCATTTTTGGGAACGAAATCAGAAATTGATTTTATCTGCGCTATACGCCATAAGTTCTGATCCTGACCAGGATAAAGATACTAGAGATAGCATTGGTACTGCTTTAAATAGCATTTCAGTGGGTGAGAGAGATAGAAGTTTAATATCGATATATTTCAATGATGAACTTTATGTTGAAAAGATCAAAAAGTCAGATATTGGTTATTCGACAGTTAAGCTACTTGAGGATAAAGGTCTTATCAATGATACTATTTTCAAATTCCTGAGAGAAGACAAAAGTTGCTCCTTTCAGCTTCTTAAATTGAAGGAGGAATTTACTGAAACCGAAGTAAAGTATCGAAAATATAGAACTAATGATGATCCAGAGCTGGTTTTTAATGGCCAAGGGTATTATGTTGCAAGGAACTGGGGTATCGGTAACATTCAGAAATTTATTGATAAAATATTAAAAAGTTTTTCTCAGATTCGTTATGAAAGGCATAACTAGCATAGGTACGGTTTGTTTAATTAAATTGGTGTCCCCGACAGGATTCGAACCTGTAACCTACGCCTTAGGAGGGCATCGCGCTATCCAGTTGTGCCACG
>CAYTRF010000092.1:0-5786 GCA_964440065.1 uncultured Cocleimonas sp.
TTCCTCCAGTAGAGCTTCCTCCAGTAGAACTTCCTCCAGTAGAGCTTCCTCCAGTGGAGCTTCCTCCACCTCCGCCGCCACATGCAACTAATAAACTTAGGGATGTAATAAGTGATAGGGCTTTAATTTGGGTAACTACATTATTTTTCATTGGGTAACTCCTGTTAGCGGTGCAATATTGTTTTTTTGTAGTGCGCTCTAGTAGTGTCGCAATTACGAATTATAATGTCAAAAAAAACGCCCTAAAAAGGGCGTTTTTCTTAACTATTTACCGTTTTAGTTACGATAATGTTATGGCAAGATAACACGTGTTGATGCACCATGAATATCAGCTGATTCTGCTCCGATATAGTTAGCGCCACCAGTAAAGTCACCTGGTACAAAGTCATCTACTTCATTAGTCGATCTTAAAACAGCGACTAACTTTCCAGATGCTCCACCATTAGTAAGCTCAATCATGCCAACACCAGGACAACTACCTTGTGCTCCATGGTTAACCGTAACAGGCTTTGGCCCACGAAGTGCAACAACAAGGTACTTGCCATCAGGAGTAGCACCCATTAGATCAGGAGCTGGATCATTGGTTGGTAAAACAACACTACCCGCTTTTACCAAGTTTCCATCTGTTACTGAAGCAGCTGCACAAGGACCAGTACCCATACCTTGACCATCTGCAGATACTAGGTCGTATGTGCCAATGTGGGTTTCAGTTACTGCATCGAATACTTCCATGTTATTTTGAATACGATCAACTACGTGGACATATTTATCATCAATAGTTTGAATCATACCGTGTGCATCACGACGAGTCGTTGTGCCTGGAAGTTGCCCTGTAGTATTAGCTTCTGCAATACCACCTACGTTACCTGAAGCAGCTGTATTTAAAGCATCTTTAAATACGGTAACTACTTGAGGTTTTGTAGCATCTGTAAGGTAAGTTCCACTATTTGCAGCACCTGAAATAACGGTGTCATTTAGTGTGTATACCGTAAAGGTAGAGCGAGGAGCACCAGCACCAACAGCTGATACACCACCGTCTAGCCAGATACTGTTACCTATATGAACACCACCACAACCCGCGCCGTTAAGCTCTTCGTTGCCGTAAGCTGCTACAGGACTCATCGGTGTTTTACGAGAATCAATTACAATTGCTCCACCAGCACCAAAGGTTAAGTACATCATGTCAGTATCCGTTACGATAGGACAAATGATAACGCCACCTGGACGACCACCGTTTGCACTTGTTGTACCTGTCGCACAACCGTTCTCTTTACACTCACCATTCGGTAATAATTCATTGAAAGCAGAAGGGCTGTAAGAACCACTAACCGTACTGATTAAGTCATTACCTAAAGCATTCTTGCCACTATAAGCATGTGAGTCTTCAATATGTAGAGCACTTGCACCACTACCCGCACTAAACGCTGCAGCACGGTTCATGTTTGCATTGGTAATATTTCCAGCAGCATCACGAGTAATATCGATACGTTCTACGATACGACCATGTAGATTAGCGACTAATAAAGCACTACCGTCTTTATTCCAGAATGACATGTGAACTGAGCGACCACCAGCAGATTTTCCTGTCATGGTAACTTGGAATAAGGCAACAGCTTCTTTAGTTCTACCATCCATAATGCCCACAAAACCACCTGTTCCACCTGTTTTGAACATATTGATGTTCATGTACATGTTTTGTGGATCAGAAAGGCTACCGTGCATACGTGCAAAACCAGAATTTTGATTCTCGGATAGTTTCTTACCTAATTCATTTTCCAGTGTACCTGGGAAAACATCATCTATTTGACAGGGGCCTTTTCCAGCCACGCCAGCATCTGCGCCACAACCAAGAGGCTCTGCTTTTGCACCACCAGCAATTTGTGCGTCCACATCTAGGCTATTCCAGATGTACATAGCACTACCACGGTCACCTAAGGCTGAAGCTCCAGGAGTTTGGTTTGATTGGTCAGTACCCCATACTTCATATCTAAAGGTAATGGGTGCTGGAGGTGTTCCTCCTCCACCTGCTTGTGGAGATGATGCTTCATCATCACAAGCACTTATTAATAATGAACCACCAGCAATTGCAGCAACCAGTGAAAGTGTTTTAAAAATAGGTCTTTTCGTTCTTTTCATTTAATTATCCCTCCTAGAGGATATAAGTACAAAAGTACTTCGAATCAATTTCAAAGTGAGTTTTGAAATGTAAGAGTTACACTGTTGCGAGGTGTGATAATAAGCTCGCAACTGGTGTAACCGATGATCTTTACATGGGTTTGGGTTGTAAAGACCAATATTAAGTAGTGTTAAATACTAAAAGTTCCTTGAGTAAGATACTCCAAACGAGTTTTGATGCATGTCAATATTGGCAGCAGTAGTATCTCTGAATGGATTAGATCCAATCTGTTGAATAGCACCTGGTGAATTAAACCCAGCAGGGGATTGACTACCATCACCTTTGATTTCATTTTCAAATGCGTGCATGTAAGAGAATGTAACATTTGAGTCTTTAGTGAGTTGGTACTCTAAACCTAATGTTAAATGATCTTCCACAGTAGCGGGTGCGAGTATATTGAATGCCGTTTGACTTTCAGGGATAGGTGCATCAGCATGATTGTAGCCTGCTAATAGTGTCATTTTATTATTTAACTGATGTTTTACACCCAGTTTAATAACCGTTTGATCTTCCCAGCCAAAACCTGCTCCATTATCATCACCTAGTAATGGACCTTGAAGTGGTGAACCAGCAGGAATTAAGCCAAATGCTTGACCAATTAACTGCTGCTGTAGGCCTGCAGTATTGTTCTTATTAGATATTGCCGCAACATCTGTGTAGTTAATGCGTGCGATATCAAATGCTAAGGTTGTTTTAGGTGTTGCTTGGAATGAAATACCTGCCGTAATTTGGCTAGGGATATCAAAATCACCTTGCTCCGCTAATAAACCAGCGTACTTATCAAACTTACTCATATTGGTTTTACTTCTGTAGGCAATACCTGCAGTTAGTTTGTTGCTTAGTTTGCCTTGCCAGCCGACGGTAAAACCCGCACCAGTAGAATTATCATAATCATTGTCAGTAAGGCTACTAGCATCTCGACTGAAGGGTGAAAACTGACCAACACCATTGATTACCATTCTCTGATAAGCAAGGTTTAATGAAGCACCAATACTGTGGTTCTCACCTAGTTTTTTTGAAATACTGGGCGCAAGAAGAAGTTGTGCAAAATCGATGCCGGTGTTTTTTCCGCCTGGTAAACCAAAGATTGGGCGATCGTAGGTGGCATTCATACCACCATTACCGTAAACAGCAATACCTACCGCGAGACCATTATTTAACTGACGCTGATAACCAAATTCAGGGATTGGGAAAATCGCATCATCATTGCCTCTTAGACTTGATGCTGGAATACCTGCAGTAGCAGGAACAACTGCGCCAGGTGGTAAAGGTGTTCCAGGTGGGAAGAAAGCACTAATTGGTGTGTCAGGCTTTGCAGGGACACCTGAATTACTCGTGCCTCTATCAGGTACAAAAATATCTAAACCTACTGTCCAGTTATTCTTACCAAAAGACATTGAAGCAGGGTTGGTTGCAATATTCATTGCATTATCGCTTCCTGCAACGGCTGTACCACCCATAGCTTTTTGTGTGTTACCAAAGCCATGTGATGAATAACCATTGGTTGCACTGGCTTGTTGTGATGAGATTGCTAGCAATATAGAGGCTGCAATCAAACTCGGTTTCAATGCTTTTTGCATTATTGTTCTCCTAGATTTAGTATTTTAAGTAATACATCCGCATGTTTTTTATTGTTCGACTAATACTTTGATTTGTTTAAAGTGAACGCACTAATGGTTGAAACGGTTTATGGTTAGTGAACATGGGGTTATTGGTCATATTTGACGAGATTGATCATGCCCGATAAGTGGTGGTGTTGTCAATATGAGACACCAAATAAATGTATATAAAACAATACCTTAGCTTATTATAATATAAGAATTTACTTACATATTGTTTTTTTTGGTCGGATGATTCCTTTAAATAGCTAAATACTAAGTAAAAAAAGAGGGAAAAGTGGGGGGGTGTGCTTTCTATAAAAAATGCCTTCTGCGGTAATTACTTACCCCAATTTATCATCTGCCACATGATAAGTAGGGTCTTCGACTACGTTAACTTCAACCAAAGGTCCCGCTTTTTTCAAAAGTGATCGACATTCTTCACTGACGTGTTTTAAATGCAGGCGTTTTTCAGCACGGGCGTAGCGTACGGCTAGCTTATCAATAGCTTCAATAGCGGAATGATCTGCAATGCGGGAGTTTTTAAAATCGACAACCACATCATCAGTGTCTTCCTTGGGGTTAAAAATCTCCTGAAAGTTTTGTACAGAGCCAAAGAATAAGGGCCCATTTATTTCATAGACTTTATTACCCATACGATCAATGCGGGTGGTCGCACCGATGTGCTTTGCATGCTCCCATGCGAAAACTAAAGCAGATAAGATCACACCAACAATAACGGCCAAGGCTAAGTTGTCTGAGATTACTGTAATTGCTGTGACCGCAACGATAATGACCCAATCGGCTAATGGGATTTTTCCGAGTAAACGCAAGCTTCCCCACTCAAATGTACCAATCACCACCATAAACATGACGCCAACAAGGACAGCAATGGGGATAGCTTCAATCAGTGATGATGCGTAGAGGATAAAGATCAATAAAAATAGCGCTGCTGCAATACCAGATAATCGTTGGCGACCCCCTGATTTTATATTGATAATACTTTGCCCAACCATGGCGCAGCCACCCATGCCGCTGAACATGCCTGTGACTACGTTTGCCACACCTTGACCAACACATTCACGGTTCGGCTCTCCTGTGGTTTCGGTAAGCTCATCCACTAAGTTTAGCGTTAGTAAACTTTCAATTAAGCCCACTAGTGCCATTACAACAGCGTATGGGAAGACGATTTTAAAGGCTTCCCAAGATAGGTCAACTTCGGGTAAATGAAAAGGAGGGAAAACACCTTTGATCGATGCCATATCCGATACGGTTCGGGTATCTAAACCTAACCCTAAAACGATTAATGTACCGACCACAATGGCTGCCAGAGTCGATGGGATGGCTTTGGTGAAACGTGGTAAATATTGAATGATCCCCATGGTTAAAATAATAAGAGCAATCATAATGTAAAGCGCATTACCTGAGATCCAGTTATGCGTTCCATCGGGCCCGGTAATTTTAAAATGTTCGAATTGCGCAATTAAAATAACCAGCGCCAAACCGTTTACAAAACCCAGGAAAACAGGGTGAGGTACTAGTCGAATAAACTTACCTAACTTCAAGATTCCAAAGGTAATTTGGATTAATCCCATCATCATTACTGCGGCAAATAAGTATTCTTGCCCATGTTGTAAAACCAAAGTGCCGATGACAACCGCGATGGCACCAGTAGCACCTGAGATCATACCAGGGCGACCACCAACGATGGATGCGATCAAACCGACCGTGAAAGCTGCATATAAACCTGTTAGTGGGTGTAAATGTGCGAGTAGGGCAAAGGCAACTGCTTCTGGCACTAATGCTAGGGCAACGGTTAGACCAGATAAAAGGTCATTTTTAATACATTCTTTACGTTCTGAGATTATGCTAAACATGGCTTTTTAACTTGGCTTTGAAAATTGGGCGCAGTATACCTTGTTTGATAGAACTATGAAGATAAAACAGGTGAGCCATGCATAAATTCTAGAATCGCTTTTTAACAACAAAAACGAACTATCATTCAAAAGTGG
>CAYTRF010000093.1:0-5781 GCA_964440065.1 uncultured Cocleimonas sp.
CGATCGTGTACGTAATAAAATGGATCTCAGTGCTTCTTCACCTACTTTACACATGAGCTTTACGGGTAACCCTGGCACGGGTAAAACCACAGTGGCATTACGCATGGCTGAGATTCTTCATCGCTTGGACTATGTGCGCACCGGTCAACTCGTTACTGTAACGCGTGATGATCTCGTTGGTCAATATATTGGGCACACAGCACCAAAAACCAAAGATGTCATTAAAAAGGCGATGGGCGGCGTATTGTTTATCGATGAAGCCTATTACCTCTATAAACCAGAAAATGAACGCGATTACGGCGCAGAGTCAATAGAAATATTGTTGCAAGTGATGGAAAATAATCGTGATGATTTAGTCGTCGTTCTCGCGGGTTATAAAGACAAGATGGATACTTTTTTCCATTCAAATCCAGGTATGCGCTCACGTGTTGCACACCATATCGATTTCCCTGATTACAGTGCAGAGGAGTTATTGGCGATTGCAAAATTAATGCTAGCTGAGCAGAATTACCGCATGAGCGAAGACGCAGAAGTAGCATTACTTGAATACACCAAACGTCGGATGACGATGATACACTTTGCCAATGCACGCTCAATTCGTAATGCGCTTGATAGAGCACGTTTACGTCAAGCGAATAGATTGTTCAACAGCACCAGTAAATCAGTGAAAAAAATCGACTTGATGACCATTGAAGCAGAAGACTTTCTTGCCAGCCGAGTATTTCAGGAAGGCACGTTAGATCTGGATGGTGATGAAGGTGCCGACGTGGAACCTGTTGTAGAATCTTAAATATAGTGCAGTAGGAGAAAGTTAATGACAATTGTAGAGTTTTACCATGCAGCCATGGATGCGCTTAAGAACGATCCTAATGAAATTACCCTGATGGATCTTACTAAACAAGCGAATGAGCTTTGCGACATGGTGGGCTGGGCAGAAGGTATTATCGACAAGGATGATAGAGTCACCAATGCCTTTGATCATTTGAAATCGTTAGCTCGAGCACAATATGAAGCCACTAAAAATCAACATGTCGCGGTTCTGCATGATGGGATAAGTGACCTTCTCTCGGCTATATACAAACATGACAACGACTTAACGCCTTCTAAAGTCGAAAATGACGATTCTATGTAATGGTAAATAAGGAGCTGAACAAAAAACTCGTAGCAACGCGACAAATGCGACTTAATTAGAGGCTCCTTAAATTACCAATAATTGGCGTATTTATTACTAAGCTCTAGGTAGAGCACGCAGGTTTTTATAAAACGTTGCATTCCTAAGAAATATAGGCGCTTAGTAATGAATATGCCAAACCCTCTGGATCGCACGATACATTGCATACTATGCATAAAGTCATTCCAGCAGAAGATTACAATCGTGTACGCCTCGCATTGAAACGGTTAAGTAATCCCTCCAGATAGGACTCCAACTCAATGAAGCGGCTTGATAGGGTTCATCACGACCAATACTAGAGTCGGCTAAAGGCTTGAAATAAATATTTTGTATTCGACTAATTATGATATACAATCTTTACTATAAACTTTTACTTATGATATAGATTTTAATGAAACCGACTATACACCAGCTGCGAATATTTCGCACCGTCGTCGAATTTAGCAGCTACACTCAAGCGGCTTCAGCTCTGAGTTTGACCCAGCCAGCCGTGTCCATGCAGATCAAAAAGTTAGAACAAACTTTTGGTGTACCTTTGATAGAACAACTTGGTAAAAAAATCTATCTAACCGAAGCCGGTGAATCGGTGTATACCTGCGCCAAAGAGATTGCTCATCAGCTAGACAAAGTCGCGGAGACCATCGATCATCTCCAAGGAATCAAGCGTGGTAGTCTGAAAATATCGGTAGCCACCACAGCAGGCTATGTTGTAACCCGGATGCTGGCACGTTTTTCAGATCTTTACCCGCAAATCTCAATTAGTTTGGATGTCACTAATCGTCAAGCACTACTGAACCAATTGGCCGACAATGTTCCTGACCTGGTCATCATGGGTGAACCACCGTCAGGCCTGAATTTGACAGCACAACCCTTTATGGACAATCCACTACTAATGGTTGCAGCGCCTAGCCATCCGCTAGTTAATGCGACCTCAGTTGAGATGGACGAACTAGCAAACCAGACTTTCGTCATCCGCGAATATGGCTCAGGTACTCGCATGGCCATTGAGCGATGTTTTCGCGCGGCTGGCTTTGAAATTCATTCAGCCATGGAAATGACCAGCAATGAGGCCATTAAACAAGCGGTCCAAGCAGGTTTAGGACTTGGTATTGTCTCACGTTATACCGTCGAACTGGAATTGGATACTGGATACTTGACAGAGATTAAGGCCAAAGGGTTTCCGCTAATACGCAAATGGTATTTAGTACAGCTAGCGGGCAAAAAACCGTCTCCAGTTGCCAGTCTCTTTGAGTCGTTTGTGCTGGAGTACCAAGCCGACTCACCTCAGCCGATAAAAATACCTACGCCTAAACACAACTAATGATAGAGAAATCACAATAGGATTTGATAAATGGCAATCCAATATACTGAAATTCCTGACAAGCTAAAGCAGTTTGTCGAGGATCAAAAAATATTCTTCGTCGGCACTGCGACGGCCGACAGTCGCATTAATATCTCCCCCAAAGGCATGGATTCTTTACACGTTTTCAGCCCTAATCGTGTGTTATGGCTTAACGTGACTGGCAGTGGGAATGAAACGTCGGCACATGTCCAAGAAAATCCACGAATGACGCTAATGTTTGCCGCATTCGAGGGCAAACCGATGATTCTACGCCTCTATGGACAAGCTAAAGTCATTCATAAAAACGATTCTGAGTGGAAAAATCTAATAACGCTATTTTCACCGATCTCTGGCGCGAGACAAGTATTTGATATGACGATCGATTTTGTGCAAACATCCTGCGGAATGGGCGTGCCATTACTTGATTATACCGACGAAAGAGGACTTCTGGATGCATGGGCGAGTAAAAAAGGAGAAGAAGGCATAAAAGACTATTGGAAGGAAAAAAATCAGGAGAGCATTGATGGCAAGAAAACCCACATTATTGAAAAAAATCTCTAATCAATTATTCGTGTAAATATTTCGTGTAGAGTCACGAATGAATACGCGAATTGAACGAGACTACTTTATACCCACAAGGGTGATAAGTTTGCATTGAAGCAGAACTGCAATCGCTTAATTTAGCGTTAATGGACGGTTAAATCTTGCGTGAAATACGTTTGAAAATGTTCTCATCCGATCGCGGGACTCAGTCGCCGTCTTCAAGCTCTTCCGCTAGTAGTCCCTTTAGTATATGTTTGTCAATGTCGAAATCAGTTTGGTCCGAAACCGCATTCAGAACTAATGGTGCAATGCGCGAGCGTTCCTCTTTGATCTCGAATTCTTTGAACTTGGCTTCGAGTGCCTCAGCATTAATTTGTTTCATCAACCGCTTTGCCTTTGCTTCGAAGGTTTCTACGTCAGGGTTAGCGCCGGGAAGGATGTTGTCTTCGATCCATTTTGATGCCCACTTATTGAATCTCATGCTCATAACTGCCACCTATCTTCTGTATTGTAGTCTGGACCGGTACTATAATCTAACCGATTTCAGTCAAGTAAATATAATACTAGCCCATAGTATTGAAAAATTCAATTTTGTGGTGCATTATTTTTTTATTGATCAAAAAATCCAACCATACGATAATCGTGGTTTGTGGAGATTACTATTTACCTGTTATTTAACAATGATGGGTAATGAGGTTACAACTGTTTTACGAGGTTATATGTTCCATATTGATAGGTAATGATCAAGTCCTTTTTATTGTACCGTTGTGAGATTGAATTATGATTAAATTTGCTTAATGCATTAGATGCATGAGGAGTTTCTGAATTTGAGAGCACTTTGAATATTGAAGCCCTCATTCTAATCCTAATCCTAATGTGATATTGCTGCAAAAACTGGAATCTTCTACGGAGGGATAATCGCAGGTGGTTGTTGAGACAATGATCCAACACCAGTATGTGGACAAACTGAATACTGTGAGGTACCTTTAATTTTGATAAATTAACCGCAGAAACAACGATTACTTTATTAAATAATTAATTTATAGCTATTTGATTTCTGACTCAGTTTCTAACTATAATATACTGTTAAAATTAAAAGGAGAATCGTTATGATTGAATGGGTTTCTGTATTTTCAAGCGACATTCGAAAAATCGGTTATGACTCAAGCATAAACAGACTGTACATTGATTTCAAGGATAGTGACCCCTACCACACTTATTGCAGTGTGCCTCAAAATTTATTCCACCAATTTGTGTCCGCAAGTTCTGTAGGTCATTTCTATCGCCAGTATATTAAAGATAAATTTGATTGCTGACGGAATACAATATGAATACAAAACTATGTCGAAATCTTTTGGAGTTTATTCATAAGTGACCGACTTCTAACAAGCAATTCAAGACACCCCCTTCCGAAGCTAATCAATGGGGTGCGGCTGAGCTAGGTCAATAAAGCCAGCTAATCACCTATTCCGTCCGAAGACGTATCTCGAATCTCACGATTCAAGCCCGCTCCTTCAGGGGCGGGTAGTTGCCGGTGACAATTCTTGAGCCAGAAAATCTATCAATACTCTAACTCTTCGAGATAAATTCCGATTGAGTGGGTAGATAGCCGAAATAGAAACAGCAGGAAGAGAGTAATCCTCAAGCAGTAAACAAAGCTCTTTTTTATCAAGGTGATGTTTGAACATAATACTAGGACCAAAGCAGATTCCTAACCCTTTAAGCACGCCATTGAGAATATACTGACCATCATTACAGCTTAAGCTACCGTGTACATTGACAGTGATTGTTTCACCACTGGATAAACGAAAAGGCCACTGTCGATTGAATGGTGAAGTGCTGTAAATTAAACAGTTGTGTTGTGTAAGTTCTTTAGGCTGATGAGGTATTCCATGTTGCTCACTGTATTTTGGAGAGGCGACGACTTGAAATTCACAATCCATCAGCTTGCGGCACATCATGGTTGAGTCTTCTAATTCACCAATTCTCAATGCTAAATCAATACCCTCTTCTATCAAGTCTACATTATTTCCACTCGTCATAATGTCCAGTTCAATATCGGGGTATTCATTCTGAAACGTGATCAGTGCTGATCCCGCCTCAGACAAGACAAAGCTCTGCGGAATAGTGAGCTTAATGACCCCTCTAGGTCGATCATGACTATCCATTGCTTCAGCTTTAGCCTTATCTGCTTCCGCCATAATCAACTTACAATGTTGGTAAAATTGTTCACCATCATGAGACAAGCTTAGTTTACGTGTTGTTCGGTACAATAAACGAGTCCCTAGGTCATTCTCTAATTGGGACACTTGCTTGCTAACATACGATTTTGAAAGACCGAGTTGCTCTGCAGCAGCCGTGAAGCTGCCTGTTTTCACAGTAAAGGTAAAGGCTTCAATATGGTTCAAAATATTCATATTAGATCTCAAAAGGAAACAATCATGTGACAATAAAGCTATATTTAATACTAAAAAGATGCAATATGATAGTGCCGAGTTCAAATTAACAGTCTCCTGTCGCGCATGTGGTTTGGTAAATAAATCGTAAAACTAATGTAAACATCTAATGGAAAATTCAAAATGACTCGTTTAAGAACGTTACAAAATCTATTGGCTGCATTGATAATAAGTAGCCTATTTTTATTATCATCTGTCACACTAGCCGATACCGTTAAGTCAAAGGCTAAGCTTGTTGAAACGACTAAAGTAGCGGAGGGCGTGTATGT
>CAYTRF010000094.1:0-1805 GCA_964440065.1 uncultured Cocleimonas sp.
ATCATTCAAGTGGAGGAGTGTACTTTTAGCTTATTTTTACGCTAACAATCCCTCGAACGGAGTTACTTAGTAGTATTTCATCAGCATTAACCAAATCTTGTTTGAAAAGTTGCTTTTCAGTTACGTTGTGCAACTTTATAAATTGCTCTCGCTCCACACCATTTAAAATCCCCGCTGAAAGTGGTGGCGTGAAATACTGATTGCCTTTTTTAATAAATACATTATGTCGACTGGCTTCAGCTAATTGATCTTTCTCATTAAAAAATAACACGTCGTAAAAGCCTTCCTTCTCAGCTTTATCAAAGGCCTTATTGTAGTGTTCTCGGTGGGATGTTTTATGATATTGAAAGATTGAAGTACTTTTTATTTTCAGATCACTTATCGTGATTTTTTTAGAACCTGAGGTACTGTTTTCTGAGATTAAATCATAATGAAGTTTTACCTCACCCTCTTGATAAGCTGATAGTCTCACTTTGTAGATTTGTTCTTTTCCCTTAGAAGATAATTCGTGTCTTAGCTGATTTAATTTGTTCTTTAGTGATTTTAGGTCAAGTTCAAAACCAAAATATTCAGCTGATTTCATCAGTCGTTCAAGATGTTTCTCAAGGTTTAAAAAGGTTTTATTATCAAATCTAAAGGTTTCAATGAGGTAAAAGTTATTATTTATATTTCTTAAAAAGTTGGCTTTAAGTAAGCACTCGGCAAATTCATCATGGGCATCGCTTTCGTAAATAATGCCACTGCCTATTCCCATTTCACATGTCTTTTCATTGCCCGTATCTCCCACATCATCAACCACAATGGTGCGAATCGGCACATTAAAGTAAAAGTCATCATTGGGTAATAAATAGCCAATAGCGCCCGTGTAGATTCCACGGGCTTCATTTTCTAACTCATTGATGATTTCCATGGTGCGTATTTTAGGCGCACCTGTGATTGAGCCACAGGGAAATAAAGCGAATAGAATATCAGTAAAACTGAGGTCTTTTTTTAAGCTACCCTTCACCGTTGAGATCATCTGGTGAATGCTTTTAAAGGTTTGCACTTGAAATAAGTTATGAACTTTTACACTGCCTATTTTACAAATACGTCCAAAATCATTCCTTATTAAATCAACAATCATCACATTTTCAGAAAGTGTTTTGGAATCGTTTTTTAGAAAGCTGACAATTTCATCATCTTCTTTATCGTTTTTACCACGCTTCGCCGTGCCTTTCATCGGCTTGGACGTTATTAAGTTTTTCTTTCTATGAATGAAAAGCTCAGGAGACAGTGAAACAATTTTGGATTTAGGAAAATTAAGCAAAGCGCCAAATTCTACAGGCTGCGTTTGCCGCAACGCTTTGTAGAGTGATGTGCTGTCACCCTGTAGTTTGAAATTATTTTTGATGGTATAGTTTATTTGGTAAGTATCACCAGCGCGGATGTATTGTTTAATTTTAGCGATGGTTTTAATGTATTTATTTTCAGAAACATTAAGCTTTAAGTCATGCACACAAAGTTGTCTATCAGAGGACCTCTCTTCTTTAAAAAAAATCTTAAGTTGTTCACGGCTTGGACGATGCATCTCTTTAAATGCGATAAAATAAAGCAGTGGCTGTTTAGATACTTTTGTATTGGGAATTTTCTTATCAAGAAAGTAGTACCCCGCTTCATAAGAAAGGTAGCCACAAAGATATAACCCCTCTTGTTTAAGCGTTTCAACCTTTTTCAATGCTGCTGGCAACTCATCAATATGATAAGCAATGACTTCATCATACAGCTTGCTAAAAAGTAGATTGCTCGACTTATCCGCTGTGGATTTT
>CAYTRF010000094.1:1815-5759 GCA_964440065.1 uncultured Cocleimonas sp.
GAATCCTCCAATAGCGCGTAGGGCTGGCTTGAGCCAACAATATCAGATAATAACTTTGTTAATAACGTTGCAGAACAATCCATGGTCAAACTATAGCATTCAGGTTTACTGTGGAGGATACTTAAATGCGGCTTTATCGATAGCTTTCTCAGCACCCTTAACATTAATCGCACTTTGAGAGTTTACATCTTGCAAAATTAACCCGCCAAATATTTTAGGTGTTTTCCATGCTTGGTCAGCGTTAGCATTCCATGATAGTTTGGCATCACGTCCTTTGCCATTGTCATCATCGTTAATCTGAATATCAAAGCCTAAAACATATTCATTTTTGGGAATAATCTTAAGCGTCGCCCACGGTATTTTGACGCTTAGTTGATAACCTGTCGGCACAGCTCTCATTCTGTATTGAATGTTTTCCAAACCTGTAGTGGGAGTACTTGCACCACTCGTGAGCTTTTTATCACCCATCCGAAAGCTAAGATGAAAATCGTTAAAATTATCATAAGTTTCTCCACGGCTGGCATCCGAGTCAATATAAATTTCAATGGAATCATCCGCCCACGTTTGTTTCGAATCGATGGACTTTTTATCATCTATTACCCCAATCCATAAATAGAGATTATTATCATCCCAATTTGCTCGCCACCTTGCGCTTAAGTCCCGTGGGTTATTAATAGTCCCCTGAATAAGGGTGTCTATGTTCTGTGCAGGAACGCTGGCTAGTGTGCCTGCATTTTCGAATAGTTTTGGGATAATTACAAACTTCGCTTTGCTCTCAGTGATTTCCCCAGAAATTAAACGCTTAGGAATAATTGAGGGTTTCTTTTGGTGATAAACACTGCCACTGATGCAATTTTTCCACCAACACTTATTGCCACTACTAAAACCAAGCAATGCTCTATATTTAGGGGCTTCTAATACGGATTGCGAAATATATTCTTTAACCCCCCAACTGCCATGCCATGTTGATGGGCGTGGTGCTGAAAATGGCACGAATAGTTGACCGCCAATCTTTTTCCAACCAGCAAGTAGTTGATAGTAAGCTTGGGTCATTCGTGAATCTTTATTGGCTTGATATAAAAACGGCGTAGCGCCATCTTTCATCGAGTGAGTTTTATGATGCACCAGATGTTGCCCACCCTCATAAGCAATCAAATCAACGCCAAAGCCTTTAGTCACTTGCATTTGTTTTTCAACGAAGCCCAGCGTGTTTCTAATCGAATAGCGATTATCGCGGGCATTTAAGGCTTTAAAAACATCATCGACGCTTTTGATTTCAGCCATCTTATCTTGAGAGAAATGAAAGTATGGCGCGATAGCAATCGCATCAACGGATTGATAGGCATTTTTAAAGCCTAATAAGGCTTCAGTCAACTTTGTATCGGTTGTCATACCACCCATAACGCGGACTAACCGTTGTGTACCCCCAAAAACTTTTTCCCATATTTTAAAAATATGGACACTCTGTAAAGAGTAGTATTTAGTACCCGCAATATTGCGGTTTTTATCCAATTTGAGTTTATAACCTGTCTGCTTCATGTGCTCGGCTTGTGGCACAAAAATATTATTCCAAGTCTCATTAGAATATTCCAGATACACCCTAAGATTGGGCTTCAGTTGTCGCTTCACCATCTGTGCATAGCGGTAAATAAACTCGTTGTCAGCATTGTGTGGAATATTAAACCAAGGATCAATATTGAGAATATTTGCCAGTTTAATCATCACTTCCAACGGCACACCGCGGACACCTTCTTTGCCACCCCAAGTCGCTTTGCTTAACTGTGCTCGATCTTTCCATTTGCGGATATTATTGCGCGTAACACCTGCCATATTCATAAAACGTATCACCTTAAAGTCCTTCATAAAGTTTAGGAATTCAGGGTTAAAAATGATTTTTTCATGGTGTTGTTCAAAGGATAAAAAAGAAGAGCTGGCACAACGCCTTTGATCTTTTATTAACGTAAAAGGATTATTTGCACAAACACCACCTGGCATTAATATTCGGATATTTCGGATATAATTTTTAGGATCGCTTTTATCGATAAACAGAGTGGCGGTATAGGTACTGTAAAGCTCGTTTTTCTGAGGCATTGGCACCAATCGAATGATATCTTTACCTTTTTCGCGCTTGATTAGCTTGGCACTAGCACCGTAGCGGATTATTCCTTCACCATCATATAAAACCGTGTACTCACCTTGTGGAAGAGCTTTAACAGGAATATGGCTAAGAAAGCGCGTACCTGCTTTGCCACCATTTAAGTTTTGCGGCCAACCGTCTTTATCAAACTTAACATTGCCTTTGGTAAACCAAGGTCGTGCTTCATCAAAAGGCAAGGCATAACGAAATAAATCAATAAAGGGAATACTAGAATCCACTTCTAAGGCTTCATTGGTATTCATGCCAAGGGGTGAGCCGTGGTTTGCTGGAAAAACCTGTTTATTTGCAAAAGCTGGAAAGCTAAGGCTTAAGAATAAAATTAATTGGATTATCGTTCTTGTTACAAAAGTCATATTATTGTTTTATTTTCTCGCTGCGTAATTATCTGACTGGCTACGAATAAAATAGTTCTATTAAAGTCAGTGTTGCGAAATCCCCTTATTTAATATTATAACTTATGGGCATATAAGTTGTAATCGGGTTTATTTTAAAAAATCATCGAAAAGTGGGGGGGTGTACTTTTATAACGGTGTATTATTTCAATAATGGATTCTACCTTTACAATTGCTGAAAAAGCACCAAAACTGCCAAGAACACCCTGGCGTTTTGCGCTGCACTTTTATAAAAAAGCACGTTTAGCGGTATTTAGCATTTTCTTTTTCGAGACATTACAAGCCAGCTGCACAATCACTCTACCCTATGCCGTAAAGAAAATAATTGATGCGGTTACTCATGCTAACGAAACTGGAATCGATGTTTTCGAAGCAGCTAAAGATCCCTTGATATTTTTTGCATGGCTTAACTTAGGGATTGTTGTATTTAGTCGCTCAAGTGGCGCGATAGTAGTTAGTAATGGCCCTGTAATGCGTGGCATGATTAGAAAATCCATTTTTAAGTACATACAGTTTCATTCGCACCGTTATTTTGTAGCGCACTTTGCCGGTTCTTTAGCGAATCGTATCTCAGAAGTATCGACCAGCTGCATGCATGGTTTGTGGACGATTGCCTTTACTTTTTATCCCTTGATTATTCAATCAATCGTTGCCTTGATAATTTTATTTAGTACCAGTGAAAAGCTCGCCTTGGTGTTATTTATTTGGTTGCTAATTTATACCTCTATTTCAATTTTTCTGGCAAGAAAAGCGCAAGTTTATTCAAAAGACTTTGCTGCTGCACGCTCAAAAGTCAGTGGGAAAATTGTCGATTCAGTAACCAATATGATGAACACTAAAATGTTTGCGCGTGGTGAATTTGAGGGTGATTACCTCACGGACTATATTGATTATGAAATCATTCACGCCAAACGAACCTTCTGGTTTATGGAAAAAATGCGCTGGTTTCAGTTTATTTCCGCCATGATCTTAATGGTTTCGATGGTGGCTTATGCTCTTAAAATATGGTCAGAAGATGGCATGACGGTGGGTGAGTTTTCAATGGTGGCAGGGATTGCCATTATGTTAATTGAAGCAGCACGAGGCTTAAGCCGTAGTTTCTTAGAATTTTTTGAGTATATCGGTAATATTTCAGACGGTGTTTCAGTCTTTATTCAGCCGCATGAAATTGTTGATAAACCCAATGCGCCTGACCTAAAAGTGACTAAAGGTGAGATAGTTTTTAATAGCTTGGATTTTACTTACCCAGAAGGGATGCAGGTTTTTAAACAGCTAAATGTGCATATCAAACCACATCAAAAAATAGGTCTTGTGGGTTTTTCAGGCTCGGGTAAATCGACTTTTGTGAATTTAATGTTACGTTTGTTTGAGCCAAATAAGGGTGAGATAAGTAT
>CAYTRF010000095.1:0-5759 GCA_964440065.1 uncultured Cocleimonas sp.
GAAAGCAGGGCACGCGGTTTCATTTACGAATAATACCGTTTGAATTATTCGTGCTATTTTGGTGGAGGACGGATGACGGTGAGCCGTGTTCTATTGCGGTTACTTAGCGATGCCGCTAAGGATGCTTTCCTTTTTTTCAACAATGCCATGTTTTTGGATATGTGGTCAGAGCAATATTTTACTGATCAGATTTTTAAGATGAAATAATCGATGAACCTAGCGATATCGTTTTAAATCTGCATAGTGATGACACAGGGTAAGAAAATAATCAATTGAGACTCCGTTTCCAATTATAACGACAAGATTTCAGTAAATGGTCTTCATAGAGTACTATCCCGAGTTTTAAACTATAGGTCGATAAGTATCGTTCAGAATGATATCTGAAATCAATAAATACAAAGGACAGCTGGGAGCTAGGCTGGAACGCGATCCTAAGGGCATTTACTTGTTTTGGAAAGCTCGCGTTGCTTTTTATGCCGTACTAAAATCAATGGGCGTCTCGGCTGGGGATGAGGTGATCCTTCCTGCGTATACTTGTGTGGTTGTGCCCAACGCTATCTTGTACCTTGGTGCCGAGCCTATTTATGTGGATATCGATCCCGATACCTATAACATGGATATCTCTCGTTTGAGGGAAGCCATTACAGATAGAACAAAAGTGATCGTTTGCCAGAACACCTATGGTCTGGCACCCGAACTGGATGAGATCATTTCTATTGCAAATGAGCTCGGGCTCTACACGGTTGAGGATAGCGCTCACGGTATGGGAGGGAGATATAAAGGTCGTCCCAATGGTTTAGTTGCAGATGCGACTTTTTTTTCTACTCAGTGGAATAAGGCTTTTTCAACAGGTATTGGCGGCTTTGCTGTAGCAAATTCTAAGCAATTACAGCGTAAACTAGCTGTCATCGAGAATGAGGCTAGCCGACCTTCGTTTTGGGATGTGACGAATTTACGAGTTTTGTATTTCGTAAGAAAATATTTGATCAATAACTTAACTTATTATTGGCTTATAAAGGTTTATCGGTTTTTAAGTAGTCATAATCTTATTGTAGGTTCGTCTAATGGTAAAGAAATTAGCTCAATTCAGCAGCCAAAAAAATATCTTCAATCGTTTAGCGCGCTACAGGCAAAGAAGGGAATAGAAAATTTAGCTAAACTTGATTTAGCTTTGTTGGAGCGACGAGAAGCAGCTGAAAAGTACGCAACATTTTTTCGCGAACGCTCGAAGGGGTTCGTCGATCCTGGTCGCTTTAAGGAGCATACGTTTCTTAAATACCCAATTCTTGTGAAAGATAGAGATTTGTTTATGAGTTTGGCTGAATCAGCGCAAGTTCAGATTGGTGACTGGTTTAAATCCCCTCTACATCCCGTGGAAAAAAATCTTCAATTATGGGGATTTAAGCCAGAAAAATTCCCGGTTGCTACTCGGGTTGCAAAGCATGTTGTGAATTTATCAACTGAGCTGAACCAAGTATCAAGAACCTTGAAATTTTTGGAGGCAAATATTCATCTTGTCGAGTCAAGTATGGCGGATATCAACGATGTTACAATTGAGATTTTAGAGAAAGCGGCTGAACCAGAGTTATTCGTTGTAGATGAAAACCACTGACACTTAGCCGAGGAACCTCTATTTTCTATCATCTTTGTCTTGGCGCGCTACTATTTCAGAGTATCGTGTTACCTAATTCTGAGCGTTCTGTTGGACTGGCACTGTTAGTGCTTAGTGCGATTTTATCGTTCAATAAGATTACCTTCACAAGACGCCACTCTATTTTGTTGGCGCTATACCTTCCAACTTTGGCTGTAACGTCCTTATATATGCTGGTGGGTTATTTGAGAGGAGCGCCTAATGAAGCTCTTTTTCAGACGTTGGGCGCGTATGTGGTTACCCCATTTCTTTGGACGATTGTATTTACTGCACTTGTTCAACAGTTTGATATTAATCGTATCACCCAATGGATTTTGAATCTGTCTTACGTGTGTATGTTGAGTATTATACTTTTTATTGCGCTATTCACTGCTTTTGGGCCAGAGGCAGTTTCTCTTTTCAAACAAAATGCGAGTGTCGATATACGGGATGGAAGAGCAGCGGCTAATATGCATGTTTATGGTTCGTTGATTTTCATTATTGGTGGGACATTTTTTGCACCTGGTGTTATTCGTTCGAAGGTAGAACGGTACGTGCTAATTGCGATGCAAATTGCAGCTATCGCAACATCAGGTCGAACAGCGATGTTCTTGGCCGCGGCGGCGGGTGTTTTTCTTCGTGCTTTTGGTACTCCTTTTGCTCCGAAGAGCTACCGTAAGAATCATCGCAGTAATTTTGGAATAATGAATCTTCTTGTTATCGCTGTTGTACTCGTGAGCGTGCATCTGTTCTTCGTTATTTATTTATCAATCGACATTGTGCAAAGTCTGATGTTGTTTGTTGATGATATTAAAGCGGGTGGGGGGGCTGTCCGCTCTGAACAGGCTAAAGCGCTTTGGGAGGGAACGTTGCAATATTATGCGTTGGGTGCTGGACATGGTATTGGGCTTGCAGAGCTGGTGAGAAATGAGGCAAATCCCTGGCGCTATGAACTTTTATTGTCAGCTACTTTGTATCGGGTAGGGGCTATTGGAACAATCATTTATATCCTTCCTTTTGGTTATGCCTTACTTAAGGCGGTAAAGCTACATTTTAAGGGGATGTTGAGTAACAGTGAGCAGTTTATTCTCGGGGGTTATGTTGCATTTTTGTTGGCTGCTGGAACCAATCCGTATCTTGAGGCTATCTCATTTCAATGGATGGTGGTGTTGCCTATGGTCTATTTTGTGCTGTTGGATAAGACTAACCCGAAAAATGCTGCGATCTTCACAAAGAGTAGGGCAGTAAACAGGTGATTTTGCAATGGATGCTAGTGTGCAAAGCTTGATCAAAATTGCGATGCTGCCTAAGTTTTGTCGTGATGGATCTAGTAGTCGGTTGAGAATGTACCAGTACATAGACTCTTCTGCTTTTAGCGATTTTGAAATTGATGTTTATCCGCTTTACGGGGAACGTTACATTTCCGATCTCTATCAGCGTGGCCGTAGAGATAAGTTGGCTGTATTATTTGCGTACACCAAACGATTTTTGATTTTGTTTAAACTATTTCGTTACGATGTTATTTGGATGGAAAAAGAGTTTTTCCCCCGGCTGCCATCTCTATTCGAAAAAATACTGGCAAAACTTGGTGTTTCCTACGTGGTAGATTACGACGATGCAACGTTCCATGATTACGATTTGTCGAAAAATATTTTTGTACGTCGATTTCTTGGTCATAAAATAGATTCGGTAATGCAGGCGGCAAGTTGTGTTGTTTGTGGAAATAAGTATATTCAGGATCGAGCTGTGATTGCTGGAGCGAAAAATACGATTATCGTGCCTACGGTTGTGGATACAAGTAAATATGCTATTCAATTATCCAATACAGGCCAGTTTACCATCGGGTGGATTGGCTCTCCTCCTACAGAAAAATATCTGTCTTTAATTCAATCTCCCTTAAAGAAAGTGCTTGCTCAGCATAAGGGGCATCTACTACTGGTTGGGACGACTGAAAAGGTGAGGGAATGGTTTTCTGATGTCGATCTTGAGTTAAAAACATGGAGTGAAGAGAAAGAAAGCGAATATCTTGATCAAATTGATGTCGGAATTATGCCATTAAAAGATGAGCCCTGGGAACGTGGGAAATGTGGTTTTAAGCTACTTCAATACATGGCTTGCGGAAAACCAGTGGTGGCATCTCCAGTAGGTGTTAATGTCGAGATTGTAGAGGGCGCTGACTGTGGACGCTTGGCTAAAACTGAAGGCGATTGGTATACCTGTTTAAATGAATTGGCCGTTGATCAGCCATTACGCGAAAAGCTAGGCAGGAATGGGCGGGTGGCGGTAGAGAGAGTTTATGCGTTGGAAATACAGTCTTCTCGTGTAGCGACAGTGTTAACAGAAGCTGCTCGTTCATCCACAGCTATTTAGACATAGTTATTTAAACGAATAATTATGTTTAACAGCAATCAACTTACAGCGTTTAATTCAGAGGAATGTCCAGAGTTATCCAAAATGGAATCTAAAACATCAGTAAAGAAAAAGAAACTGCTCATCGTGACAACAGTCAGTTCTACTTTTGAAAATAACCTGGTTTCACAGCCTCGGTTTTTAAGTAATGAATATAATGTCAAAATATGCAGTTCGGTATCGTCTGGCCTTAGTTTGTTTGCAAAACGTGAGGGGGTAGGTTTTTATACCGTAGAAATGTTTCGGGGTATCAGTCTAGTCAAAGATATTAAGTCGATAATCCGTTTTTATCAAGTCTTGCTAAAATTTCAGCCTGATATCGTTCATTCGTATACTCCAAAAGCTGGTCTGGTCAATGCGGTATCGGGTTTACTAAGACGCAATCAGATTTCAATCCACACGTTCACGGGGTTGGTTTTCCTTGGAGAGCAAGGATTTAAGCGGAAATTACTGATCTTGGTTGATAAGCTGATAGCCAAGCTGGTGACAGAAGTTATTCCTGAGGGCGTTGGTGTTAAAAAAGATTTGATTAAGTATAAAATTTCTACAAATACTGTATCGGTGATATGGCACGGGAATATTAATGGGGTTGATCTTGAACGCTTTACACCGGTTAATACTGAACGATTCCATTTAACGCGTAAAGAAATGTTCCCCGGTATTTCTGCGTCAGATAAAGTGTTTTCATTTGTAGGGAGAATCAATCGACATAAGGGGTTTGAAGAGCTAATGGATGCTTTTTGTGCGTTGCATCAAAAGCATTCTGATTGCTTTTTGGTTGTAGCTGGAAAGATAGAAGATAAAAATCCGGTGAATGCCGGAGCAATAGCCAGAATGCATACGCATCCCAATATTTGCTATATGGGTTTTATCAGGGAAATTGAACGGGTGTTTTCTGTAGCAGATGTCAATATTTTGCCCAGCTACCGTGAAGGGGTTCCAAATGCCGTGCTTCAGTCATCTGCAATGGCAGTGCCTTCTATAGTGAGCGACATACATGGTTGTAATGATATTGTAGAAGATGGTGTGAATGGATGGACCATAGAGGTAAAAAGTGCTCGTGCATTGGAAGATAAGATGCTGGAAATCATTGCAATGGATAAACGGGAAACAAATAAAATAGGTCGTAGAGCTTGTCAAGTAGTCCATCAAAAGTTTAATCGGAAAGATGTTCAAGCAAAGCTATCTGAGAAATATTCTCAATTGTTAAATAAGTATCAAGGATTTTGATATGTATCAAAAAATTATCATCATAGGTGCGCCCCGGTCGGGAACTAACATGCTTAGAAATACGCTGGTAAAACTTAAGGGTGTAGAAACATGGCCATGTGATGAGATTAATTACATTTGGAGAAATGGACACGCAAAAGTCAGTACGGATGAGTTTACTGTAGATATGGCTTCGCCTATGGTTAAATCCTATATTCGAAAGTCATTTGATCAAATTGCGGCTAAGACTGCTGCAGGCTTTGTTATCGAGAAAACTTGCGCGAATTCGCTAAGAGTACCTTTCGTTGATGCGATTGTTCCTGATGCCAAATATATTTTTATTGTACGTGATGGTTTGGATGCCATTGCATCGGCATCCTTACGTTGGCAGGCAAAACTAGACCTGCCGTACATACTGCGTAAGCTCCGTTATGTGCCGATTTCTGACATTCCTGTCTATGGGTCTGAATATGTTAAGAACAGGCTACATATGAAGTCGTCACTAGAGGGT
>CAYTRF010000096.1:0-5653 GCA_964440065.1 uncultured Cocleimonas sp.
GTACTTCCCAAGAGCTTCAAACTGTATAGCATTTTGATCACTTAATAAGGCTTCGGTTGCCGCCCTTAAGTTATAGCGTAACCTCCAGCCTTTTTCTGGGTATAGGAGATCATCCGCTTTGGTTTTTTCTAAGCCAACGCCAAAGAGTAAGTAAACTGTATCATTTTTATCTTGCCTTACAACCTGTGTTCTATCGAGTAGAAGGCCGATAGTCGCTGTTTGAATCCAATCATTGGAGTTTTTGCGCGTATACTTAGCGCCAATATCTATACTTTCGCTATCAACATCATCACTTTTATCTTTGGTTAAATCAATGTGGTAAACAACGATATTATCATCAGGATATTTCTGGGGATCGGTTAGTTCCAATGAGATCTTGGATAGCTTTTCAGCCAACTGTATTTTTGCATTAAGTTGTCTACCCGAGCTACCTGTCCAGCGACGTTTCATCTCAGCGGAAACACGCACTCCCGTATCGGTGCCAAAACCCACTTTGAACTTATAGTTATTACGCTTTTTAGACGTCAATGTAATGTTAATTGGAATGCGAAAGTCTTTTGCTTGATCGTGAAGGACTTCGATTTTAATTAGTTTGTAATAGCCCGAAGCCTGTAAAAACTGTTGTTGTTTTATTATCTCTTCTGCCTCATAAGGCTCCCCTGTTTTAAGGGTGAGATATTCTTCAAAGGTCTTATCCGATAAAATATCTTGATTGACAGTGATTTTTCCATAGCGGTAACGCCTATGGGTATTTAGCACAAGGTCAATGCTGGCTTGATAAGTAAGGGGGTTAACCTTAATAAGGTGCTGTTCAAACTCGGCATCAAAATAGCCCAATGCTTGGGCAGCTTCTGATAGCCTTGTTTTATAGGCGGTATACTTGTCATGTTGTAAAACATCACCTATTTGATAAGGTTTTTCTTCTAATATGTTAAGGAATATTTCTTCTTTACTTCCCTCACCAATTACCTTGATGGATTGAGATACAATTTTTGTGGGCCGACCTGGAGTAATCCTTATACTAAGATTCCAGCAGTTATTTTCAATTTTACCGCCAGAACGAAACTCTGCATCGTAATAACCCAAAGCACGAGACGCTTTGCGAAGATGTTTTTTAACATTGCTAAAAAACAATCTAATATCACCACGCTCAGCCGTACAGGTTGGAATAGTAACGGGCATATGCAGCTCGATATTTTTCTTTAATTCACTGTCAACACCAGATACTTCAATCTTAGCGAGTTTTTCATCTTTTTTGTTAGCAGCGCTTTCTGCATCTTCAATCTTAGCTGTTTCCTCTTTCTTTTTACCCAAAAAATCAAACAGTCCTGCCTGCGCAGGAAAAGAGGTAGATAAAGCCAAGCATAATGAAATGATAAGTAAACGAGTATTCATTTATCCTAGAGTCCTTAGTTGGACGGGATAAAGTGTGCTTCTGTGGTGATGCATGGCTAGGCGTAACTGCTTGGAATGCTGCTCTTTGTAGCATGGTGCAACGACTTTCAAGTCGTTACAACAACGCCATGTGTTATCACAGCAGTGCAATTTATTCTGTAGCGTTTTCACCCATAGAGCGAAGCTAGAAAAAGCATAGAGCTTAATGTTAATCATATGTTTTAGTGCTTGTCTGAAAGCGGTCAACTGAGGAATCTAGGATCATTATTGCTCAAAGCTCCAACGTAATAATGCATTTTGTATTTTCTTAGCGCGTCCACCACCGGTACGCTTCCCGTTATGTTGTATAACTATGACCAAACGTTTTCCTTTTCGGTTCAACATATATCCCGAAATAGCACTGACAAAGTCCAAAGTACCTGTTTTTAGATGGCTACGCCCGCGTAAATCTTCTTTTCGAAAGCGGTTAACTAAAGTGCCATCCACACCAGAAAGTGCTAAAGACGACATGAATTCAGGCATATAGGCATCACGATAAGCCGTTTCTAATAATGTCCCCATTTGTTTGGCGCTTATACGTGCAGTTCGAGATAAGCCCGAACCATTTTCCAAACGGATACCATCGGTGTTTATATTGTTTTCAGATAACACCTGTAAAATAGCGCGTTGTCCTTTTTCTGGCGTTGCAGGAGCACCAAATGTTTTGGCCCCTAAAGTGAGCAATAACTGTTTCGTCATCACATTATTGCTCCATTTATTAATTAAACGTATCTGCTCCGCCAAGGTGGGGGAACTATACACATGAAAGCGCTTATCTTCTGCATGAATTTTTCCTGTTTTTAGCCCGCCCGTGAGTGTGCCGTTTAAATCCTTCCAAAAATCACGGAAAGCGTTGAAAACGTGTTGCTCAGGAGTGGAAACAGAGCGCAAAATAAACTGCTGTTTACAGCGCGCAGCGTATTTTCCTTTGATGGTTAAAATGCCATTTTTGTCGCGGGAAAACTTGGGGCGATAGTGTGATTTACGACATTTTCCTTTCACCAATTTTACTTTATTGATGAAGGTAAAGTTTTTGATTTTAGGCAGTGGCGTGATGCTGACCTTTCCTAGTGTACCTTTTCTAGTCTTTTTAGATTTTGTTTCGGATTCTGTTTTTTGTGTTAAGACAGGCTTAAATAAAAAACGAGTCGCCTGAAAGTTAAACATCAAAGCAGAGGCAGGTGCATTGTAAACGCGAAACGCTTTACCATCGAACTCAGCAGAATTATGCTGCGGTAATTGAAAATAGCTATTATCAATAATGACATCACCATTGATGTGCTTTAAACCTTTATCTCTTAAGGTTTTAACAATTTTCCAGAAATTTTCGTAAACCAGAAAAGGATCGCCATAGCCCTTTAAGATAATATCGCCATTTAGGGTGTCATTTTCAAAATCACCCCTAAACCAGACCTCTGTTCGCCAAGAATAATTAGGTCCTAATTTTTTTAAAGCGGCATAGCTGGTTAACAATTTCATGGTCGAGGCTGGGGTGCGCAGGGTGTTAATATTATGCGAAAGGATCGGCGAATCCGCATTTAAATCGCGAATATAAATACTCAGGTTTTTCTCTGGTACTTGGTACTTTTTTAATAATCTTTTAACCGACACTGGCAAAGATTGTTGGTGAGTTTCGCTGTTATAGTAATGTGTATTGGCTAATACGGGCTCAGTTTGATCTTTTACTTTCTTAGCATGGGCGGTAGTTGAAAATAATAAGATACTGATAGTTAGAAAATTTAGAACAGAGCGCCGTCTTGCTTCGACCGTTACTGCGTATCGTTTCACGATACTATGCATACTTTTTGTTCGCCTAGGGCGACTTAAAAAGCAACACCCCCCCACTTTTCCTTGTTTTTTTTGTGCAAGTTCTTTGCTAGTCATAATAATTTGAGAGCGCCCAGTGTTTATGATGTCAGTTCTAAGATGAAAGATTTAAAACCGTAATCCGCCCATTTTCGCAGTATTGCCACTTAAGGTCAAAATCAAATAACTTCATTGAATAGACCTTATCATCCAGTTTATTGGATTTGTAGGAAGGGCGCGGATCAAGTTTTAATATTTCTATCACTGTCGCTGTAATATCTTGCTTTAAAATCTTAGCAATCTGATCACATTGCTGTTGTGCTTGAGGTGTAAAGTTAATACTGAAGTTTTCTGCGTCTGGCTTGTTTTTAGCAAAGCCTGCAAGGGCATCCGAAATGCTATCTGCATAGGGAATATAGGGTTTTATATCCAACACGGGTGTGCCGTCCAATAAGTCACAACCACGCAGTTTGATAATGAGATGTCTATGATTAGCACTATTTTTAGCATGCTCAATGCTGTCAATTTCAACAGCGGATAACCCCATTGGGTTTGGTCGAAAAGGCGAGCGTGATGCAAACACTCCGACTTTCTCATTGCCGCCTAAACGCGGCGGTCTGACCATTTGTTTCCATGGGATGTCTTGATTACTGCTATTTGCATGAAATACAAAACTAATCCAAAGATGGGAAAAGTCTTCTAAACCACGTACCGATTCTTCGCTGAATTCTTGGTTTAAAATCAAGCTAGCAGGTGCAGATTTAACTAATCCAGATTGGCGAGGAATACCAAATTTTTCTTTGTAACACGATGAAATAAAGCCAATGGGAGAAAAATTATAAGTCTGCATACAGATGCATTATACTGGAGGGCATCTCTGATAATTAGGTATTTCTTCTGCAAGACGACAAGCCATTATATTCTAGGCGCGCTTTGTAGGGAATGCTTACTGCCTTCACAAGAAGTGCAACAAAGGAGATGATGACTTGTAATCTTGCCAGAAGATACACCTAATTATTAGAGATGCCCTACCCATGAGCAATTATGACATTCGGATAAAAATAGCCACTCAATACATTGAAGCAGAATCAAACCCCGAAGCGAATCGCTATATTTTCGCATACACCATCACCATTGAAAACCATGGTGATATAGCGGCCAAATTGCTTAGCCGTCACTGGATTATTACCGATTCAAATAACCGTGTTCAAGAAGTTAAAGGCAAAGGTGTGATAGGTGAGCAACCCTATTTGCAATATGGTGAATCATTCAAATACACCAGTGGCACGATGTTAGAAACGCCTGTTGGCTCTATGCAGGGTACCTATCAAATGGTTGCCGATGATGGTCATCATTTTGATGCAATTATTGAGCCATTTACGTTAGCACTGCCAAGGATGCTAAATTAACCCGTTTTTTCAAACCACTCGTCTTGTTGTCGTAGACTTTCCATCGTTTCAACCTTAGTATTGTTTAAAGAGTGCACAGACCCATTTAATCGTTAAAAGCACGAAAAATAATAATAATAACAATAATTTACAAATCCCTTATGATAAAAGATAAGTCAGTTTTTTATATGTCCGTAATACGACTCCCCCTAAAATTATTTATTACCCGTAGTCTAAAGCTATCTTTAGCCACTATGCTATTGCTGGTGGGTAGTGTTGCTAATGCGGAAATGTACAAATACATCACTAAAGATGGCAAAACCGTTTTAACCGGTAAGCGATTAAAAGGTGAAGGAAATAAGCTGGTAAAAATTTATCAGATGAAAAAATCAAAAGCTTATAAATCAAGCATTAGAAAAAAAGTAAAGACCAAGAAACTAAAAAAATCCAAAAAATACGCTAAAAAAACAACTAAAAGCCGTAAGCTTAGAAGTAAGAAAAGCAAAAAAAATAGAAGCAGTAGAAATAAGGCGCTCGCTAACTTAGTAAAACCCAACGGTAGAGACAGTGGTATTATTATCGGCTGTAACAGTAGCGATCACCTTACCAAGCAAGCCCGTATTTATAAGAACCCAATTAGAATATATTCACGAATTTATGATGTGGATGAAGAGCTGATACACGCTATCGTGCGTCAAGAGTCATGCTTTAATGAAGGTTCACATTCACGCGTTGGAGCGATTGGCTTAATGCAGCTCATGCCGCGAACAGCGTTAGGTTTAAGAATTAATGACCCATGGAATCCCGAGCATAATATTCAAGGTGGGATTAAATACATCTCTCAAATGCTAAAACGCTTTGATGGTAAAGCTAAATTAGCTATCGCGGCTTATAATGCAGGCCCTGGCAATGTAAGAAAATACAAAGGAATCCCGCCTTTTAGAGAGACGCGTAACTATGTAAAGAAAGTTTATGCGGAATACCAGCGATTGAAAGCTGATGGGATTAGTTACCCTGAGAAGATT
>CAYTRF010000097.1:0-4178 GCA_964440065.1 uncultured Cocleimonas sp.
ACCTGCCTCACTAACAATAAAGCTACAGGTGGCAATTACACCTTCTTTAATATAAGGCAGATTGAGCCATACTTTGTAATAAGTTCTTACTAACCAAGATGACTTGGATGTGTCGATTTGGGGTGTGGGCGCAGATAACATGACTTTGCCATCTGCCATAGCGTTAGTGATATGACTTATGCTGTTTTCACTTAAGCGCGTATCCGCATCAATATAGAAAATAGGGTAGCTGACACCTAATTCTCTGGCTTTCTCTTCTGCTACATTTAATGCATTGGTCTTTGATGGTTTTTCAATATCGAGACAGATGACTTGAGGGTATTTGTTTCGTACTATTTCTACGGTGTTATCAGTACAACCATTGCAAGGCACGATGATGTGATCAATACCCTCTTGATTGATAATACTATCAAGACAGTTTTCTATTACGCTTGCTTCATTGTGCGCTGGGACGATTACGGTTGCCATATTATTTTCTTATCCTTCTGCTATCGATAACCTTTGAGCCATTCTTTGCGTTGGCTATAAACTATTCGCCATTGATCACGGGTTGGTATTTTATTTTTCTTCAGTAAACTCACCAAATTAAGCGCCATGGTTTTATTAAAAACATGGAGCAATAACAAACCTTTGTGAATCGGCTTTTGCCACGATGCTGCGTGTTTATTGATTAACTCAGCTTTACCTTTTAGTAATTTCAGCATTTTTCCTGATATATTAGTTTCGCTGACACCACCATGATGGATAATTCTGGCATCAGGTGTGACACGTGGTTGGTAGCCTTTTTTAATAGCACGAATACAGTAGTCGGCTTCTTCGGAATACATGAAAAAAGTTTCATCTAATCCTGCTAATTCCTCCCACAATTTGCGAGGAGTTAAGAAGAAACAACCTGTGATGACATCCACTTCACGCTCAGATTTTCTATCCCAACAACCATAATTATCATGGTTAAAGTAGCAGCTATTATTGAATGCTTTACTTAAGCCTAAGGCACTAAACAATAGCGTTTTAAAGGAAAGTCTGGCGCGCGCATTGTTAGGGTTCAAGCTCAAATCATCATTTAAAGTAATTCCACCCCAGATGCCTGCTTTAGGTGTTGTTTTGGCATAAGCCATTAACTTATCAATAGCGCCTTCAAGTATTACGGTATCAGGGTTTAATAATAAAACGTAGTCGCTATCAGATGCTTTAGCGCCAATGTTTACACCGCCTGCAAAACCAAGGTTCGCGCCTGTTTGAATGATTTCAACCTGTGGAAACTCTTTTGCAATCAGCTCTACTGAATTATCTTTAGAATCATTATCCACCATAATGATTTTGAAATCAGTGCTATGGGTTTCTTCATAAACAGACTCAATCGCGCGTTTGGTGTAATCCGCCGTATTGTAAGAAACTAATACGATATCAAGTTGAGCAGGCATGATTAGGCTTGAGACTCTGGTTGATTTGCTTCTTGCGCAAGTAGGTATTCTTCGGTCAACATGCCGTAATTTGTGGTTTCAATACCAGTTTTTATTACTTTGGCAGGGTTTCCAGCAACAATAGAATGGGAAGGTACATCTTTGGTAACAACGCTACCTGCAGCAACGATAACATGATCCCCAATGGTGATATTGGGTAACACGATGGCTCCACAACCGATGAAACAATAGGAACCAATAACCGTTTTGGCGGCATGTCGCCTTGATGAGTAATCATGCGAAAGTATGATGGCATCAAACGTCACCATGGTTTTTTCACCGATGGTTAAGCCTTTGGGGTTAGTTTTATCAATCCGTGCTTTAAAAGATAAGCGTACATCAGGTGCAATGTTCATGCCGTAAACAGTGCGAAAATACCAAGTGCGTAATCTCAGTAAATTGTTTCTGAAGTTTACCAGTACCATAAACATGCGTTGGTTGATAAAACGTGCTCTCATGTTGCTTGTTTTTCCTTATTGGGGATTTAGCTTGGGCTTTTATTTGAGATTTCAATTTAGCATTATAAGACATCTTAGCCAGTATTTGATTGATCTTTGGATAGTTTCTTGCCCAGCCTATAGAGCCTAAGACAAAGAAGAACATCGGTTGAATCTTACCAAAGTAATCTACTGTAAAACCGATTAAGATTAATGACATAAAGGCAAGAATCCAAGCTTTAACCATCCATCGTGTTCCGACGTGATGTTTGTGTAAACGGTTTAAGACATGAAAAACCGCGTATAAACACAAGAATAATAAAATAAAACTGGCAATCATTCCGTGTTGTAACGTCATTAATAACCAAAAACTATCAATACTGCTGTTCATCCAATCAGGGCGTGTCCAGTCATTTAAGCCGATACCGAATAAGGGGTTCTCCTTAATATCGTCCATGGTGTATTTCCATTGGAGCATGCGGTAATAACCTGTTACGGGATTAAAGGTTAGATGTGAAACTAAAATGGCAAAAAAGCCACGATTGGAAATCGCGTTAATTAACAGGAAACCTGACATGGCAATAAAGCCAAAGCCTATCCAGAAGCGTTTACCACCTGCCCAGAAACGCGTCAGTACGGCTGTCATTCCCTGAAATGCAACAGATAATAAAGGTGCAGAAGATAGCGTAGAAACCATGCCAATTAAAATTGCTACCGACTTAGCAGCATTGCCTAGCTTAAACTTGTGGAAGGTTAACAGCACAATAAACGGGAAGAAAATCGCACCAATGGTTCCATAAAGAATAGGGTGGGCGAAGAGATTGGTCGTTCGCATAATGCCCATGCGAATATAGTAATGCGTATTGAGACGGTAATCTAAGGCGGTATTTCCTGTTATAGCGGTCGCCCACTCATGCAAAATACGGTGTTTCGCAAAAGCTTCGTACAATGAAAATACCAATAAGAAAGCCAGTATGGTGGCGAATAACATATTGATTTGATAGAAAGCTTTAGGGGTAGTAATAAATAGCCGAGCTAGGTAAAACGCACCTAGTATTTCGATAATCAATATGCCAGAGGATTCAATGCCTTTTTGCATGCCGTGATTATGGATCATGCTGGCGGTGGCTAATATCACAAAGAAAAACAGTAAAATATCTATAATATCAGCTGCTTCTAAGACTTTTCTAATATTAATAAAAGTGTAAATCAAAGCGATAGCGAGTACCACTCTGTATAACTCAATGCGTAAGCTACCTAATAGATAATGAAACTCTACGGGTACAAAAATTGAGAGTGCAAACAATACAGCCAGTATTTTAATAATCATGTAAGAGACTTCTCATTGGCATCAATATTACTTAAGGAGACCCTGATCAAGTCCCATAAATTCTGGCAACGCCAAAAATCCAGAATTGAGGCATAGTTACGCGGAATGAACGCCTGTGGCATGGTGCAACGAGCCTTGTAAGCCAGCAGAATTTTATGGGACTTAATCAGGGTCTCCTTAATAAACTATGCGCAAAAAATAACGCTATAACAAAAAATATTAGAACCGCATTAGCAACTAATGTGGCTAAGGCTGCACCTTCAATACCATACCGTTGAATCAAAATTATATTACCAATAATATTAGTAATAAATGCTATTACTAAAATAATATTTAAATATTTTACTTTCTCTCGAATGATAAACATAAATGAAAACGTAATACTGGCTGCACGCAACAGTTGAGCAATTAGTAATAAACCCAGTGCTTGTTTGGCAATGATATATTCTTTACCAAAGGCAATTAAAATCCAATCGGAGAGTAAATACATGATTAAAGTGATACTCAGCACCACACCCACGACCAATGCAGTAGATTGCCAGAAAAACGACTTTAAATTGCCTTGATTGTGCTTATACATATTTAGCAAACGAGGGTAGATTACCGCTTCCATCGCTTGCAAGAAGAACAGGATGATATATGAGATTTTAGAGGCTACGCTATATTCTGCCACCTGTTCATTGGATAAAAACCAACCCACCATAATAGTATCGGTGAAAATCATTAAAAAGGAAATGATTGAAATTGGAGCTAAAGGTAGGGATTCTATTAGAATTCCTTTGATTTTTGGAACACACAGCTTGGCAGTGTCGTTATGATCGCTAAGTTTTGCAATGAATGCTCTCGTGATAAAAAATGCCAGAGCACCTGCTAAAATCAATGAGGCGATATAAAGGTATACCGCGTATTGATCATTGGTGAAAGTACCCCAAAAAGCTAAAATCAGGC
>CAYTRF010000097.1:4208-5631 GCA_964440065.1 uncultured Cocleimonas sp.
GCGGTCAGTGCGTTTTGCCCTAGTATGCCTATGACGGTTTGCTTAATGGCTTTTAAATAGGTGCTGTTTAAAATCACTAAATTAAAAAATAGAATGCCCACACTAGCCAGCATCAACTCAGTCAATGAAACACTGGCAATATTATTTTCTGTGAAAAACCTATTCTGAAGGAAAGAGCTAGATAGTAACCATAAACCCATGAAAAATAATGATAATAAGAAGACTGATTTATAAGTAACTCTTAAAAACCCTTTGCGAAAGCGATCATCATCCTGATGAGAGCTTGCGACTTCCTTCATTAATAATTGATCAATACCTAAACGGCTAATCAAAGCTACACCTGTCACAAAAGTCATCAATAATAAAAGATCACCCGCTGATGATTTGGGTAACTTATTGGTGATAATTAAAATCACTGCAAAGTTTAAAGCCACGCCCGTAAAGCGTGCAATTAAAGACCAGAGACTTTGTATTAAGAGGGGGTTGGCGAGGATTTTCGTTAACATGCGTTGTTGAGCTAACTCTCTATCAAATCAGCAATGTAGTTAGTTAAGTCTAAATTGCCTACTTTATTTTCAGGATCAGCTGTTTTTAACTGATCAATATGACTTAAATGCTCATACAACTCTTCTTGGCTACTAGCCGTATAAACACCCTCTAGATTAGCCATCCATTTCAAACCATCGGCTTGATGATCATTGCGATGTTCGCCCAGTTTAAATTGACGATTCATAACGATAATGGGGGTTTGTTGCTCGCGAGCACTAATGATATTTCCCATACCAGCGTGTGACACAAATACAGCAGCTTCGCGGATATTCTGATTGTATTGATCGCCTTCAAGAAAACGATCCCATTTCAAATGTTGTGGCTCGAATTCTCCATCACTGACTTGAGCAATGACTTTTTCTGTGTTTTCCTCTGCCCACTGATCCATATATTGAATCAAGCGATCAAAAGCAAACTGAGTGCCGACAGCAACGAAGATCATATTGCTACTCTCATAGTATTGACCCTTTATAAACAACCTTTTCACCATCACTCAGTGGCTCCCATTGGGTGATAACTTGGTTTGCATGATTTTTCACCATACGCCCCGAACGTGACAGTTGACCAACATTGGCAATACTATCTACCCAAATAGTTTTAATGGGTAAAAACTTAGCGAGTAAAAAAGCAATGGCACCAGGTGCTGCACCTGTTGAAATAATGGCTTTAGGACGTTGTGTAATAAAAATACCAATTAATTGAAGCGCCAAAGGAATCAACTTAAGTTTGCTGGTGGCACTGGCATCGGAGACACTAAGTATTTTTCGTGATGCGTTATTAGCAGATGAATACTGAGCGCCAGGGGTGACATAAACAACGTCAAAGCGATCTTCAAGTGGGTTACAAATTTTGTTTAACTGTATCCAATGTCCAC
>CAYTRF010000098.1:0-2270 GCA_964440065.1 uncultured Cocleimonas sp.
AGCTTTAAAATTATTTTTGAGAATACCCATAAAAACACCATTAAAAAGTAGTTCTGCTGAGCGGACTTCGTTTATCCTGAGCTTGTCGAAGGGAAGCACACCCCCCCACTTTTACTCATTTTATTCGCCCTACGGGTAGTTGTCGCTACCGCTCTAACATTATCTCGCTCTGCTCGGTTCCCTGTTTTTTTGAGGATGCTAACACCGAAGCTGCTCTTAGTTCTTCCCTTGCTTCAACCACCATCGACGCTTCCTTTGGAAGGCGTAACGATATACTTTTAGTGAGCTTACCGTTTTGTTGTTTAAAACGGATAACTCAGCCGAACGGAGTGAGACAATTGCTTTAGCTAACCCGCAGGGTGAGGCGTAGCCGAATAATTATTAGAGTGAAACCATTTAACGCCTAGGGCGTTCTAAAAAGCAACTTTTCGTTCATTTTTTGTAAACTCTCATTTATGCAAAACTAGATCTGTCATAAGCATACAAGCAATTTTCATACCATTAATCCCTAATCTCATATTTTTCTCATCTTAACTGCTATAATTCATTGCAATTAGAGAAACTTCTCAAGAACTATTTCTCATAAACGAGCAACAACTGTACTTAGGTATAATAATAAAAAGTGATTAAACAGGGATTAAATATAAAGCTTGGACAATCAATGTCCATGACTCCCCAACTGCAACAGGCAATTCGTCTTCTGCAACTGTCCTCTGTTGAGCTTCAACAAGAAATACAAGAAATTTTAGAAACTAATCCTTTATTGGAAATTGCCAACGAAAATATAGAAGTCGTTAAAGAAACAGAAGTAAATTCTAATGAAAACTTAGAAACACCAACTGAATCTGACACTATTCCTGAAGAAATGAAAATTGATGCTGATTGGGATGAAATTTATGATCCTGCATG
This sequence comes from uncultured Cocleimonas sp., assembly GCA_964440065.1. Lineage (GTDB taxonomy): Bacteria > Pseudomonadota > Gammaproteobacteria > Thiotrichales > Thiotrichaceae > Cocleimonas. The sequence continues at coordinate 910 of CAYTRF010000098.1, forward strand.
GAAAACCACAAATAACAACTCTGATACTAATTCATCTGATTTTATAGAGAGCATGCACTCATCTCCTCAAGGTGGTTTGCATGAACATCTATCTTGGCAAATTGAGATGAGTAACTTTAGTGCTCAAGACAAAGAAATTGCAAAACTAATCATTGATTACATTGATGATGATGGGTTTTTAACTGAATCTTTAAATCAGATTTTCAAATCTTTAGAAAATGTATTGTTGATTGATCTGGATGAAGTTGAAGCAATTTTAACATATATTCAAAATTTAGGACCCTCCGGAATCGCTGCAAGAACTCTCGAAGAATGTCTATTATTACAACTAAATCAAGAACATAAGACCCACCCTTCCTATAAAAAAGCCAAACGTCTACTTGAAAAACATCTGGACTTACTCAAAAAAAAGGATTATACAGGTATAAAAAGAACACTTAGACTTACGACTTCTGCTTTGGAAGAGCTAATGCAATTAATTCGCTCATTCGATCCAAAACCAGGAAAGGCATTTAGTACAATAACAACAGATTATATAACGCCTGATATCTATGTGAAAAAAGTAAATGGGAAATGGAAGATCTCCATCAACGGAGATACGCAGCCAGAACTACAGATAAACAACTATTATGTGGATATGCTAAGCAACAATACGAATAACATAAACAGTAACAAATCAGCATCGTCAAACGATCATGCCGCTAAGGCTAGCGTAAACAGCGCACAAAATAAAAACACTCAACAAGCTAATTCCTACATCAAAGAAAATTTACAACAAGCGCGTTGGTTTATGAAAAGTTTAGAGAATCGTAACTCAACCATCGTAAGTGTTGCGCACGCCATTATCCAAAAACAACAAGCCTTTTTTCAATATGGTGATGAGGCAATGAAGCCTATGGTGCTAAAAGATTTAGCAGACCTATTAGGCTTACATGAATCCACTATTTCTCGTGTTACTACTCACAAATATATGCACACACCTCGCGGTGTCTACGAATTCAAACATTTCTTCTCCAGCCATGTCAGTACCGATACGGGTGGAGAATGCTCAGCAACGGCTATTCGAGCCATGATTAAAAGGCTCATATCAGAGGAAACTCCTAGTAAACCACTGAGCGACAACAAATTGACTAACCTGCTAAAGCAGCGGTGAATCAATGTAGCGCGACGTACAGTCGCAAAATATCGTGAAGCATTAGCAATACCCTCTTCACATGAACGAAAGGTTTTTGTATGAAGTAATAAAACTTAAAATGTGTTTAGGAGAAACTGTAAACCGCTCACGGCGATCATCCTGAAAGGGCTTTCAGGAGAATGGTTCGCAAACAATCTAAATAGGAGTGAATAAGATGCAATTAGAA
>CAYTRF010000098.1:2333-5626 GCA_964440065.1 uncultured Cocleimonas sp.
GTTTAAAACGTCATTTTGATCAAGTGCTTAATATACACATAATCCTTGAAGTACAAAAACATAGGAATACTGCCGAGGCATCAATCAATGTCAGTGGCAATCATATTTTTGCAGATGCAACGGGGCATGATATGTATTCTGCAATTGACGCGTTAGCCGATAAACTGGATAGACAGATTCTCAAACACAAAGAAAAACTGCGAAGTCATCATCGACATGAAGGCAGTCATCGAAATCTTGTAATGAATCAATACGCGTAAGCACAGGTAAACTAATAAGTACCTCTGGCTTTCATTGCTAGAGGTACTATAAGCAACAAACACCGAGACCAGAACCCTTTTTAAACCTCTAATTAGTCAAATTTAAAATAGCTATCACCTATTGTTTTTTATTAGGTTTTCCACTAAGTTATCATCCATGACAGATAATCTCACCCCTCTTTTAGATATTGATAGAGTCAAATTCTTAAAGAAAATAGCCAGTAAAAAATGTGTTTTTGATGCGCTAACCGAGCTACTAACTAAAGGTCAAAGTGAGGTATCAAAAAATCAAGTTTTTGACGCATTAATCTCAAGAGATAAGCTAGGTAATACCTCTATCGGCAATGGCTTATCCTTACCACGAGCAGATATAGATATCACTAATCCACGCGCAGCCTTACTCATCTTAAAAAAGGGAATAAACCTAAATTCAGCCGACAAAATTGATGTTAATATTTTTTTAGCTATTCTAATACCAAAAAAAGATCGTGCTCATTATTCGAATTTTATCAATCAAATAAATTACAGATTAGCAACTAAAGAGGCATATAACTTATCGGCTTTAGATGAAAAGATAAAATCTAAAAATTCTGCACAAATTGTTACTTTCTTTGAATCATTATTCGATAGTGTGAAAAATAAAAGCACCATAATCTCAGATCAACTGTAAGTAGTAGAATATCTTTTAAATTACTGGAAAAACTATGCACCTTGTAATCGTTAGCGGAATGTCAGGAGCTGGGAAATCACAAGCCCTTCACACCCTAGAAGACCAAGGTTATTACTGCATTGATAACCTACCGTTAGAGCTATTAGACAATGCGCTGGAAACAGAGTTACTCCTTAGAAAAAAGAATATCGCCATTGGTATTGATGTTCGTAGCGGTAGAAAATGCTTGGAACGCTTGCCAGAAATTGTTACCGCTCTAAAAAGTAAATTTAAAACTGACATACTCTATTTGTATGCGGGAAAATCAGTGCTAATAAAACGTTACGATGAAACACGTCGCAAACATCCATTATCGAATAAGGATACTTCACTTCGTGAAGCCATTTTAGAAGAATATGAATTACTCGGCCCTGTACGAGAAGTTGCCGACTTACTCATTGATACCAGTACTACCGATATTTATGAATTAGCAAAACTGGTACGTTCACGTATTAGTTCTAGTGATAAACAAATACTGTCTATCATGTTTCAATCCTTTGGTTTTAAGTATGGTACTCCCCGAGATTCAGACTACTTGTTTGATGTACGTTGTTTACCTAACCCATATTGGATACCAGAATTACGAGGGAATTCAGGTTTAGAGGATAATGTTGTTAAATGGCTTAGCTCGCAAGAGGAAGTAAACAAGATGGAACAAGATCTGACTAATTTACTCGGCAACTGGATTCCACTTTTTATTGAAAATCAACGTGCTTATTTAACCGTTTCTATCGGTTGCACAGGCGGTCATCATCGCTCTGTTTATTTAGCAGAAAAACTCGCCGACCACTTTCACCAGCGCTATGGTGATTTTGTTATCGTTAATCACCGTGAACTATCAATTAGTTCTTAGAGTACCTCTATTAAGGGACTGCTCTCAAAAAATAAAAAGAAACAATAACTTCTCAGAGTTTCATATGTTTACTGGTACACTAACCGTGCTTATAACTGTGTCATTTCTGCATGAATAATCAATTACATAAAAATACAGAAGAAAGGCTCGAACAGTTAACCAATATACTTGAGTCAGGTTCCTTAACTCAGCTAAAAAGCATTATTAACGCCATGCATCCTGCTGAAATAGCACATGTTCTGGAATCCTCCCCACCTTCACGCCGTAGTTTCCTTTGGGACTTAATTAAGCCTGAGAATGAAGGTGAAACTTTAATAGAACTTGGTGAAGAAGTCCGTGCTAGTTTGGTTGAAGATATGCAATCAGGCGAACTTGTTGAAGCAGTAAAAAACCTTGATGTTGATGACATAGCCGACTTCCTACAAAGCCTTCCCAATGAGTTAATTGAACAAACCCTAGCGGGAATGGATCGCCAGCAACGTCAACGCGTTGAAGACGTACTTGCCTATGATGAAGACACCGCGGGCGGCATGATGGACACAGAAGTTGTGACAACGCGGGCTAATGTAACTATTGATGTTGTTCTTCGTTATTTACGCATGCAAGACAAACTACCCAGCCAAACAGACTCCATTATCATCATTGATCGCTATGAAAAATATATGGGCCTGTTACCCATTTCCGACTTACTTACTCAGCAACCCGATAAACTCATTAAAGATATTATTGAACAGGAATCTCCCGCGATTCCTGTTGATATGTCCAGTACCGAAGTCGCAAGTTTGTTTGAGGATAGAAACTTAATATCTGCTCCTGTCGTTAATGCTTCAGGTAAATTACTCGGCAGAATCACTGTTGATGACGTGGTTGACGTTATTCGTGATGAGTCAGAACATTCAATGATGTGCATGGCGGGTTTAAATGAGGAGGAGGATTTATTTGCTCCCGTTGGTATTAGTGTCAAGCGTCGCGCTCTTTGGCTAGGAACCAATCTATTAACTGCATTTTTAGCAGCATGGGTCATCAAGCAATTTTCTATCACTATTGAATCTGCGATCGCCTTAGCGGTACTAATGGGAATAGTACCTAGTATGGGTGGTATCGCTGGTAGTCAAACACTTACCCTTGTTATTCGTGGTTTAGCGCTTGGCCAAATAAGTAGAGGAAATACGCAATCTTTATTAAATAAAGAAATAATTTTGGGACTAATTAATGGTCTAATTTGGGCAATAGTCGTTTTTGTAATCTCAGCTTTATTATTCGATGATGCCGCAATTGGCATTGTTATTGCCATGGCAATGCTACTTAACCTACTCATTGCTCCGTTTGTTGGCGTGCTACTCCCCATCGTATTACGCAAACTGGATATTGACCCAGCCCTTGCAGGAAGCGTATTGCTCACTACAATAACTGATGTTATTGGTTATGCCGCTGTACTTGGATTTGCCGCGTTATTTTTACCTTATATTCG
>CAYTRF010000099.1:0-5603 GCA_964440065.1 uncultured Cocleimonas sp.
CGTTGCACCTTCCGAAGGAAGTGCCGATGTTGGTTGAAGCAAAGGAAGAGATACTTTGCTCTACGATGCAATTTTACAAGCAAAGAAAAACTCATAAAAACACCTAAAAAGTATATCGTTGCACCTTCCGAAGGAAGTGCCGATGTTGGTTGAAGCAAAGGAAGAGATACTTTGCTCTACGATGCAATTTTACAAGCAAAGAAAAACTCATAAAAACACCTAAAAAGTATATCGTTGCACCTTCCGAAGGAAGTGCCGATGTTGGTTGAAGCAAAGGAAGAGATACTAGTAACAATTAGCATGTGATTTTCATCAACCTCGTAAATATCACGAACTTTACCTTTAGCAATTAAAGGCAGGTTTTTTAAATTGGTTTCAAGAACAGGCTTACACATCGAAATATTAACTTTTTTGTTGATAGAATTACGTTTTTTTCAATGGATTCTAGACTATGCTTATTTAGTTGAGAAAATGCTACCGTGTTAATCTCTGATTAAGTCGATTGGAATTTAGCGACAGTTTTAGCAAGCTAAAAATAATTGGACTTGATCAGAGCTTCCTTAGAAGCCATAAATTAATCTATAACGATCTAACCTTTGCTACCTTATTAGACTGCTGTGAAGTATAAGAGTAATACTGAGCATTGTAGTCAGAGTTAACAGCATCGCTTAAGCGCGTCATAACCGTTCCCAATATATTCGCATTGGCACGCTCCAAACGTTTTAGACTATCCAATAAATGTGTTTTTCGTGTTTTACCCGCTTCTACACTGATGAGTGTGGCATCGGCTAAATTGGCTAATACCAATGAATCCGCAAGACCTAAAACAGGTGGCCCATCAATAATGATGTGATCATAGTTTTGTGCCGCTTTTTCTAGAAGTTCAACCATTTTATTTCCCGATAATAATTCTACTGGGTCGGGTGGAATAGGCCCAGATGTAATCACCCGTAGTTGATTAATCATACAAGGGTGGCTGATATCTTCATTGCTTGTATTTGCATTAGCCAAGTAGTTCGTTAAACCTTGTAAGTTATCTAATTCCAGCGCTTTGTGAATGCTGGGGTTTCTTAGGTCAGCATCAATAAGTAGTACTTTTGCACCAGATTGTGCATACGCAGTGGCTAGATTGATAGCGATTGTGCTTTTCCCCTCGGTTGCGCCAGAGCTAGTAATAAAGGTACTTTGCGGTGAGCCATTTCTAGTTGAAAAGCGCAAGCTAGTGCGTAACGAACGTATGGATTCAGATAAAGCCGAGCGAGGTTCTATTGCAGTCTGCAATGCTAATTGCTTGGCAGATAGGTTTTGCATATCAGGTAGTTGCGATAAAACAGGTAAACCAGATATCTGTTCTAAGGAGTCGCTACTTTTAATACTATCGTCTGTGAACTCTCTTAAAAATGCGACGCCCATGCCCAGTAATAAACCCAGTAGTAAGCCTAATACAAGATTCGTTTTTAAACTGGGCTTATGCTTTTTGGTAGGTGGAGTTGCTTGGTCAATAATTGAAATATTATTGGTGCCTACGGTGCTGGCCACATTGATTGCCATAAGCTGTTCTAACTGTTTGTTATATGCAAGTTGGTTAATTTCAACTTCACGTAATAGACGGTTGTACTTGGTGCTTGTGGCTTGAGTATTTAGTGCATTTGCCTTTAATTTTCCTAATTGGCTACGCAACATTTCTTCTTTTTGTACGGCTTCTAAATATCTTGTTTCCAATGATGATTTAAGCGTATCACTTTCGGCACTAATATCTTTGCGTATATCATCAATTTGTTTTCTTAGATTACGAGCACTTCTCGTACGTTTGTTTCCGAGTGCTTGAAATTTTGTTTCTAAACGGGCGGCGGCTTTCTTTAAAGAAATGATGTAGGGGTCAGAAAAAACAGAGGAAGCTTGGTTATTCTTATTTTGCTTAGAAATATTAAAGGCAGCTTCAGCTCCAATGCGTTCTTTTTCAGCGAGTACCAGCCCTTCTACTTGTTTTTTAAGTGTGTAAGAGCTGGTGGTTTGACCATCAACATCTTGGATTAGTCCATTTTCACGCGCGTGTTTATTTAAGCGAAGCTCTGCATTTTCTAGGCTTTTCTTGGTGATTTCGATATTTTCGCTAACGTAAGTTTTATAGGATGATGCTGTATCAAAACGCCTTTCGAGATTTTGGCGAACAAAGGTCTTGGCTATCGCATTACTAATGTTTGCAGCTGATTCTGCGTTTGATGCATCGTAGCTGATTTTCAATAGCTGTGAATTACTGATGGGCGTAACCATTAGATTATCTAAAAATGCAGCGACCATATCACTTGGGTTAGCTGTTTCTGGTTTTGAATTAAACAGTGATTTAATTTTAGAGATAATACCTTGAGAGGTGTTTTTTGACTCAATTTCAAGCTCTTTAATAACACGCTGAGCTAGTCCTTTAGTTTGAATAAGGTGAATTTGTGTCTCAAAGAAGTCACGATCACTACGTGATGTTTGATTATCTAAAATCTCAATATTGGCATTGGCTGTGTATCTTTCAACCTTAATAGTGGTATCCGCACGGTATACAGGATTCATTAACAGTGTAGCAATTAATGCCAGTAGTAATGTTCCCATGGTGATGTTTAAGATTGACTTCTTACGTCGAGCCAGTACTTTAATGAACTCTTTTAGATCAAGGCTAGTTGATGGTTCCATCAGCTCCTCAGGGTATATGCCCGATGGGTAATTGATTAGATTACTTTTTGTGTCGATTCGAGAAGGTAGGTTCTGTGATTGCTCTGATTTCATATTGGTATTTACGATTAGGTATTAAGTAAGTGTGTATTTAGCTTTCTAGTATCACGTTTGGCAGTGATAAGAGCAAAGCAGGGATGATAAAGTTCAACATTAAGACGATTAAGTCCCTGTTATAAAATCACACCTATTAAAATAAGCGCTGAATTCTAGCAAATATGACGATCAAGAACAAATAAAGGGTACTTCTATGAATTAAGCATTCCTTTTATCTAAGCCCTGTAGAAGGAACACCTTGTTAGCCGAGATGCCTTAAGCCCATTTTCTTCTAATCAATTTTCTCATAGGTGTTTCAAAGTACTTATAAGATAGGATAGAGATAATGATTAACCCAGCGAGGAAAATATAAAAATGAAGGGTTTCGGATAAGTGAATTCTGGGTACAATAATTTTATCGTAGAGACCGTGAATGGGCTTTTGTAAGATATACAGGGAATAACTGGCTTCACCTAATAAGATTAACCATTTGTGTTTAAATATTTGAGTGACAATATTTTTGCTTTGAGCTAAATAAAGGATAAATAATAAAAAAGCAGGTGCGAGTAAGCCATTGGTTAGCGCAAGTTTTAGCCCCAATATCGTTTCTAAATGAGGTCTTGCCCAGATCATTAGAAAGATGACTGCGAATGAAACGGCTAGCCACAAACCACTGTTTTTTGCGAATTTTTTATCGGGTGAATGTTTTAATAAAATGCCGACTAATAATCCTGCAATAAACGAGCTGAGATGCATCACAGGGTTGTAGTAAATAAAGTCGTGTAAGTGTGTTTTGGGCGCATAGGCTGCGGAGTTGAGCTGCACTAATAAGATGATTTGTGTCGCAAGCCAAAGACCAACGCAAAAAATGATTAAAGACTTTACGCCATGTTTGTAAACCCACATTAACAAGAAAGGAAAGCATAGGTAGAAAAAGGCTTCTACCGATAATGACCAGCCGGGCGTGTTAAGTGTAATGGGATAGCCTGGTATCCAAGATTGTAATAGTGACAGTTGTAATGCCAGTGCTTCGCCATTTTCGGCAAGGGTTTTATATTTAGCGGCGGCCATTAATAACAGCGCTAATAAATAAACGGGATAAATTCTGGCAAAACGGGCTATCCAATATTTCTTTTTATTAATATTATGCTGCTTGCTTTGATCAGGCTGATAGTAAGCAACCGCCATAATAAAGCCAGAAAGAACATAAAAATAACCGACGGCGATAGGGCCAGCAGTAACATTTTCAAATAAAAAAGAAATATTGGCGGGAAACACGGTTTGACCGTAGTGGAAAAATACCACGGTAAGGGCAGCAATAAAGCGGGTAAATGTAATTTGGTCTAATTGCAATTTGTTTGTTTACAAAAAATCAAGGAAAAGTGGGGGGGTGTACTTTTACTATGCTCGTCATCTGATTCGTGCAAAGGTCTCAGTTTAATAATTAGTAAGCATTTTTATCAGAAAATCCACGGAAAATGGTTAAGAAAATGATTTTAATATCTAACCATAAGCTCCATTCACGCATGTATTCAAGGTCAAACTCAACACGTTTACGCATTTTGTAAACCGTATTGGTTTCACCGCGCCAACCATTAATTTGCGCCCAACCTGTGATGCCGGGTTTAACCATATGCCTTAGCATGTAGCCTGGGATAATAGAGCGATATTGTTCATTATGGGCAACAGCATGGGGACGAGGTCCAACAATGGACATGGTGCCTTGTAGTACATTAAAGAATTGTGGCAATTCATCCAAAGATGTTCTTCTTAAAAACTGCCCGATTTTGGTATAGCGAGAGTCATCACGTGTTGCTTGGGTAATGGTATCGCCATCTTCACAAACCGTCATTGAGCGAAATTTCCAAACACGAATTTTTTCACCTTTTTGACCGTAACGCGTTTGCTTGAAAAGAATAGGACCTTTCGATGTGAACTTAACGGCCGCTGCAATAGCCAATAAAATGGGTGAGATTAAGGTAAGAATAATGCTACCAATAAACAAATCTTCAATGCGTTTAATAAAGGCATGATCAGCTGAGAAAGGCGAGTCATAAATACAAATAACAGGGTTGTCTGCAATCTCAATAAACTTACTGTGCAATAAATTAGTTGTAAAATAATCAGGCAGTAAACGAATCGGGGTGGCAGAGTCGGATAAATCATCGAGTAAACGTAGCATTCGTTTTCTGGCTTCAACAGGCAGAGCAATGTAGATTTGATCCCACTCACCGTTACGAGCGGAGCTGATCATATCATCAAAATTCCCCAGCTTTGGATAATGATTTAATACTTCTTTATGGATGCGTTCATCACGGTCATCATAAAACCCAGCAACTTTGTAACCGTACTCTGGATTGTTTTCAAGGTCACGGGCAAAGTGCAACCCGTGTTGCGTCATGCCGACGATAGCTACCGTGCGATTGTTAATTCCTAAACTACGAAGGCGAGAAAAAATCTGTCGCAAAACAAACCGAGCAACTATAAGAAATAGGGGGGTGATAACTAACCAAGCGACTAAAACCACCCGCGAGAATTGCTCACTGGTTTTAGTGACAAAGGCAATAAAGACAAGTGATAGGAATGTTATTAACCATGCGATTAATACACGAGTTGCTTCATCGCGAAGTGGCCGTCCACTCCATGAGGTATAAATATCGGTAAAACGTCCAACTAAACTAAAGATGACAACGGCCGTTAAGCCTGCCAGTAAATAGCCTTCTAGATTGTAGAATTGGGTGTAAGGGTAACCGATAAAAAGGGTAACTAGAATAACTAGAATATCGACCGATCGATAGATTAATTCAGAACTTATGTGTTTGTCATGCACCGTTAGCTATCCCTTT
>CAYTRF010000100.1:0-5561 GCA_964440065.1 uncultured Cocleimonas sp.
GCCTTTTCCAGCGATTAACACTGCATCGCCGTTTTGAGCTTTTTTCAATGCAAGCTTTATCGCCGCCGCGCGATCATGTTCAATCGTAATTTTCTGAGAGTTTTTGAACCCTGCAACAATATCCAGCATAATTTTTTGAGGGTTTTCGCTACGCGGGTTATCATCAGTAACTATCACCAAATCGGCAAACTCTTCAGCAATCGCTGCCATTAATGGACGTTTGCCTGTATCTCTATCACCACCACATCCGAAAACACAAATAAGGTTATTTTCTGTATGCTCACGCAGTGCTTTTAAAACGCTCTCTAAAGCATTTGGCGTATGAGCAAAATCAACCACTGTTAAAAAGTCGACATTAGAAGCCGTGATTTTTTGCATACGACCTGCAACCGTCTCCACTTTGTTTAGTTTCTCTAAAGCTGAATCCAGTGAATCACCTAAGGCCAACATAGCACCTAATGTCGCCAATAAATTACTGAGATTAAAACGGCCCAAAACACTCGCTTTTAAGTTCGCAACCTCTCCACCGTAATGAATTTGTGCGCTGATTCCTTCATTGCTAAATTGTGCTTGTTCAGCAACCAGTGCGCTCTGAGGGTAGTCTTTAATACTACCAACACCGTAAGAAAGTACACCCCCCCACTTTTCGCTGTTTTTTTGTAGCACACTAGCTTCAATTATTTTCTTGCCAAACTCATCATCAAAGTTAACCACTATGGCTTTTAGGCTAGACCAACTGAAAAGCTTCTCTTTAGCTGCAGCATAGGCTTCAACCGTCTTATGATAATCAAGGTGATCGCGACTCAGATTAGTCAGCACTGCCACATCAAATGCCACATCAGCTACCCGACCTTGATCAAGCGCATGAGAAGAAACCTCCATCGCAACCGTCGACACACCCTGCTGTTTCATTTCAGCAAAGTTTTTATGAACAGTTAATACATCAGGGGTAGTTAGTTTCGCTCTTTGTAAATTATCTAGAGCACCCAAACCAATAGTACCAATCACTGCACAGTCATTTATCGACTGCGCAATAAAGTGACTAACGCTGGTTTTACCATCTGTTCCCGTAATACCCACCACCTTTAACCGTTTACTGGGCGAGTGATAAAAACGATCCGCAATTAACCCCAAAGAATCACGTAAACCTTTAACCTCAAATTGAGGAATTGATAATTCTGGCACTACGATGCCTTCATCTGACTCCCAAATAATAGCAACGGCTCCTGCTTTCTCTGCCTTCTCGGCATAAGCTAAGCCATGTTGAACTGATCCTTTAAGTGCCACAAATAATGCTCCAGCAAACACTTCGCGACTATCTAAAGTGATAGCACTTAGAGACACATCTTGATCAACAGGTATCTTGACAATATCTGTCAATAAGGAGGAGAGGAGTAGACTCGACATTAGAGTGCTTCGCCCTCGCCTAATGCTACAAGCTCAGGCTTCACCTTCTTAATTTCTGGTAAATCATCTGGTGCGATATCCATAATGCGCAATGCATTGGCCATTATTTTTGAAAACAGTGGCGCGGCCAAGCGACCACCGCTAGCGTCTTCAACTTTAGGCTCATTAATCATTACCGCCACCACTAAGCGGGGATTTGTCGCTGGTGCAATACCGATAAAACTCACTACCAATTTGTCTTTACTGTAACGCTTATTAACATACTTATAGGCTGTACCTGTCTTGCCTGCTACATGATAACCATCAATCACAGCATATTTACCGGTTGCATCAGGCTTGACTACCGCGCGCATCATCTCTAAAACAGAATCGGCATTATGCTCACTCATTACACGCTGACCAATCACCCGTCCTTCTTGCTTATAGATACTGACAGGGTTCAAAATTCCACCCGTACCAAACACCGTATAAGAATGTGCTAGTTGCAATAAACTGGCTGACAAACCGTAACCGTAACCGTGTGATGCACGATCAACTCGCCCCCATTTATCGTAATAAGGAAGCTGACCATCAGACTCACTATAGAAACCCGCATCGGGTTTTCGACCAAAACCCACACGATTCAAAAACTTCCAATGCTCTTTAGATTCCATTAATAAAGCGATTTTACTGGCCCCCACATTACTGGATTTCGCTAAAATCCTAGCCAGTGTTAAAGTGCCATAGTCTTTTGGGTCTTTAATAACGGTTTTTCCCACCTTCAAACGACCAGGCGAGGTCTCAATCGAAACCTCTGACCCTATTGCTCTGGCTTCTAATGCTGCCGCAATAGTTAATGGTTTTAGTGTTGAGCCTGGCTCAAAGGCATCAACAACTGCTCTATTGCGAACCTTGTATTGCTTTAAATTTTTGCGATTATTTGGGTTAAAACCTGGCATATTCGCCATTGCTAACACTTCGCCTGTCTTAACATCCAATACCACAACAGAGCCTGAGGTTGCGTTTAGTTTATAGGTCTCACCTTTCAATAATTTGTACGCGGCATACTGAATTCTATGATCTAAACTTAGCTGTACCTTTTTACCTGGCACCATAGTTTCCAGCTCTTCGATGTTTTCAACTAAACGTCCACGACCATCACGCACCACACGATTTCTACCCGAATTACCTGCCAGAACCTCATCCATAGCACGCTCAATTCCCTCGATACCGTCATCGTCGATATCAGTAAAACCCACCACATGGGCTGTCGTTTCTGCCATCGGATAAAAACGCTTATACTCGCGCTCTGTTTTCATTGTAGGAATACGTAAATCTGCCACCTGTTGTGCTTTTTCTGGCTCAACCTGACGCGCCACATAAGCAAAGTGCTTATTTGAGCTACTTTCTAATTTGTTTTTCAATTCATCTGTAGACAAATTCAAAATGCTTTCTAACTGCTTAATCTTAGTTGCCAGAGTCTTTAGATTAAGAAAAGCCACCTTCGCCTCATCACCTTTACCTGCCAACGCTATTTTTTGCCATTCATCTTGAATGGATTTCAATTTTCTAGGATCCAATGAAATAGATGCCACGGGAGAACTAATTGCCAGAGATTCGCCATTCCTATCAACGATCATGCCACGATAAGGAGGAACAACAACAGTCCGTAACTGGCGCTTACCTGCTTGTTTTTTTAACCACGATTGCTCAAAAATCTCTAGGTATGCGGCGCGCCCAAGCAGCACCACGAGACCTGATAACAACAGCAACATTAGCATCCAGCGACGCCCGCGATAAACAGGCGACACTTTTGCTGCGCCACGTCTTCTCGTTGCAGCAATAGAATAGTTGCGGGTGTTTTTAATCACTTAAGGCAACCTTGGAAATTAACGCGGCATTAGCTGGGCTTTTAGCAATCGGCAGTAGGTCCATTTTTGCAGGCTCACGAACGATTCTCACCTTTGATGCTTTGGGCAACTTCATTTTTAAATCCCAACGCGCCAGTCTTTCTACTCGCACTTGATTTAGCATCGCTCCCTGCTCTAACTTAAGTCGACTCCACTGTGCAACCAATTTATCGCGTTCTTTATCTAATTCTTGCAATTGCATAAAGGAATTTCGTGATTCATGGCGATGCACCACCGTTGTGATTGCCACGAACACCACTGTTCCAAATAAAATTGCTAACAGGGGCAGCTGCCAATTGGTTATCGAATCAACGGTTAATTGCTTTTTCTCAGCTTGCTTTCTCTCTAGGCCACTATTTGAAGAGACATCATTTAAAGTGTTTTCAATTCTCACTGCCTTTCTCCTATTCTCATTATTGCACTGCGCGAACGCACATTAACCTCCACCTCTTGGCGAGACGGCTTTATGGCTTTTCCAATTAGTTTGAAATCGGGAGGAGGGATTTGATCATCCATAATAGGAAGTCCACGAGGCATTTGAGGTGCACTCGATTGCGCTTTAAGAAAACGCTTTACAATACGATCCTCTAAAGAATGAAAACTAATCACAACTAATCTTCCTTTGGCTGCCAGATAATCTTGAGCGTTATCTAAGCATTGATTTAAGTCCTCAAGCTCACGATTAATAAATATTCGTATCGCCTGAAAACTACGTGTTGCCGGGTGCTTCCCTGGTTCTTTCTTTTGTAATCGCATAGGGATAGAGGAGGCTATAATCTCTGCCAACTGTAAAGTCGAGCTAATTGGGGTTTCCGCTCTCTTCTCCACTATGTTTCTCGCTATCCTGCGAGACATTCTATCTTCACCGTATAAATAGATAACATCAGCTATTTCATCAGCTGTTGCCTTTGCTATCCACTGCGCTGCGCTGTCTCCTTCATCAGGATTCATACGCATATCAAGAGCACCATCTCGCATAAAACTAAAACCGCGAGTCGCATCATCCAACTGAGGCGATGACACTCCTAAATCCAGCAATAAACCATCTGCTTTTGATAAACCGAAGGCTTCTAAAGCCTCTGGAAAATCTTTAAACGATCCTTGCCAAATTAAAACCCTCTCATCATCTTTATAAGCTTCCTTCGCATAAGCGATGGCGAGTGGATCTTTATCTATTAACAGTAACCTCCCTTGGGAGCCTAACTGCTTTAATATTTCTGCCGAGTGACCTCCTCGACCGAATGTGGCATCTATATAAATGCCGTTATTCTTTATATTTAGCCCCGCTACTGCCTCATGCAACAAAACTGTTTCATGGCTATATGATTCAATAGTCACACTACTAAATAGACAACTGACTTAATTTTTCATCTTGCTCAAGATTGCCTAGCATTTCATCAACGCCACGAGCACATTCAACATCCCACGCATTTTCATTCCACAATTCAAAAACTTCACCTTGACCAACAAAAGCAACCTTCTTATCAATCCCAGCATGTTCTCGTAATGGCGCAGGAATCATAATGCGACCTTGACCATCCATCTCCGCATCTGTCGCATAACCTAAAACTAGGCGCTTCATGGTTTGCACCGTTTTGGATAAATTTGGTAAACGCAAAATTGTCTGCTCCGTATCTAGCCACTTCGTCATCGGATATAGAACCAAACAACGACTTGAATGACTAGCAGTCAAAATCATTTGCCCCTTGTATTCATCAGAGGCAATCTCATCGCGAAACTTGGTCGGAATTGCAATCCGCCCACTCGCATTGATATTTAATTTCGAAAGACCTCTAAACACTTAATTTTGTTACCAAACTAAAGTTGTGAACTTAATAAGTGGATAAACTTAAATGCCAGTTTTTTCCATTTATTTTCATATTTAGCCAATATTAACACTTATTAACCACAAAACAACCATTGTTTTTACAAAAACTCCTTTTAAAGACAAGCAGTTAGCGTAACTGGCTAGAATCGACAGAAATTAAAGATAAGATAGTTTTTTTAATGAGCTGGATAGGGATTAGAGTTAATAGACAACATTAACTATGTACTATTTTTGTTTGCTCTATATTAAGATAATATTTATTAATGAGTCACTTTAGAAGTGATTTATAATTACAAAACTCTAAATCAAAGCTTTTTCAATTGATATTGCACCAATTAAAGAAAAGCATGCCAAATAACCGCAGGGAAGTACACCCCCCCACTTTTCTCTGTTTTTTTAACCAAATAATCTCAAAAAATAAGAGTGCGAGTTGACCT
>CAYTRF010000101.1:0-4556 GCA_964440065.1 uncultured Cocleimonas sp.
GATAAAAAGATGTCTGAAAAAACATATGATGTAGCAGTAGTGGGTGCCACAGGTGCTGTGGGTGAAGTTATGCTGGAAATTCTGGCACAGCGTAAATTTCCTGTAGGAAAACTTTATGCGCTTGCCAGTGAGCGTTCAGCGGGTAAACGCCTTCAATTTGCGGGTAAACAAATTGTGGTGGAAGATTTAGCTAGCTTTGATTTTTCAAAAGTACAGATCGGTTTATTCTCACCAGGTGGTGCAATATCTAAAGAGTACGCACCCATTGCCGCATCACAAGGTTGTGTAGTGATTGATAACACTTCAGAGTTTCGTTACGACGATGATATTCCGTTAGTTGTTCCTGAGGTTAATCCTCATGCAGTGGCGAACTATACCAATCGTGGCATTATCGCTAACCCAAACTGTTCAACTATTCAAATGCTGGTTGCACTTAAGCCCTTGCATGATGCCGCTAAAATCACGCGTATCAATGTATGTACCTATCAAGCGGTATCAGGGTCTGGTAAACCTGCCATTGAAGAATTAGCCAGTCAAACGGCTCAACTTTTAAATGGTAAAGAAGTTGAAGTGAAGGTATATCCAAAGCAGATTGCCTTTAACGTCATTCCGCAAATTGATGTGTTTTTAGAAAATGGCTATACCAAAGAAGAAATGAAGATGGTGTGGGAAACCAATAAAATCATGGAAGATAATGATATTTTGGTGAATCCTACGGCTGTTCGTGTGCCTGTTTTCTTTGGTCACTCTGAGGCGCTTCACATTGAAACACGTGATAAATTAACCGCTGATCAGGCTACTGAGCTATTAAAAAATGCCCCAGGTATAAGTGTAATTGATGAACGAGTCGATGGAGGGTATCCCACCGCTGTGTCAGAAGGTGCCAATAATGATGCAACTTATGTTGGTCGTATTCGTGAAGATATATCACATAAAAATGGATTAAACCTGTGGGTAGTCTCAGATAACGTACGAAAAGGTGCTGCGTTAAATAGCATTCAAATTGCTGAAGTATTAATTAAAGACTACCTCTGACAGTGATTGATAAAGATCAATAAGTTACTGGGTTTATCGTAGTTTTAGAAGCCGAAATTGTCATATTGTGACAATTTCGGCTTTTTTTGCTTATAAATCGTTCAATTGTGACAAATAGTTTGTTTCATTCAGTTTTGATTCATCAGTACTTTGATATAAATACGCCATAGTCCAATTGAACAGGAAAAATAAACTCCTTTGGATGATTTTGAAACTGAACAATAATAAATAATAACGATTTTTTGTAATCTAAGAATTAATAAAAAACTGATTACTTAAAAGTTTGAGTCACAGGACTCGTTTCTATTGTTATGAAACGTGAACGGATTCACATAATGATAAAAATAATGAAGGGGAATAAAGTGAAAAAAACAGCATTGAGCCTAGCCATCTGTGTGGCAATGGCGCTACCAACCGTATCAAATGCACTTAGCTTAGGCGAAATTCAGTCTAGTACTAGTTTGAATCAACCATTTAAAGGTAAGATACATTTACTATCTGCTAATCCAGCCGACACACAAAATCTTCGTGTACGCGTTGCTTCACCAGAAATTTTTAGCCGAGTCGGTATTGATCGTCCTGCTTTTCTAAACAGTATTCGTTTTAATCCCACTGTTGAAAACGGAAAACCTGTGATTCTAATCAGTTCGAATCAGCCAATCCATGAGCCATTTTTGAACTTCCTATTAGAAGTTAGTTGGCCAAATGGACAACTATTAAAAGAATACACGGTATTACTTGATCCTCCTGTGTTATCACGTCCGAATACAGCTATCGCTAGTAATACAGCAGGCATTAGAGCTGAGCCAGGTGCTCAGGGTAGAATTAGTCGTCCCGCAGTACAGCAAGCAAGAAGAGCGCCAGCACGTCGAGTCGTTCGTGCAGCTGCACCGCGTCGTGCACCAGCAAGAAGAGCACCAGCTCCTCGAGTTGCACCTGTTGCTCCTCGTCAGGTAGCACGCGCTAATCCAGTAACTAGTTATAGTGTAAAAAGAGGTGATACATTATCTAAAATTGCCAGTAAATTAGGTTATAACGGTGTTCAATCACAACAAATGATGGTTGCACTGTTTAGAAAAAATCGGAATGCCTTCTTTAAGAATAATATGAATAATTTGAAGGCAGGGGTCAGGTTAACTCGCCCTACATTGCAAGAAGCTAGAGTAACGTCAGCAACTTCAGCACAATCACAAATTACTGCTCAAGCGAGAGATTGGAAAAAAGCGCGTGCAACAGCAATTGCTAAGACAGCGCCAAAGGCAGGAAGCAAAGCTGTTAAAACAGCTGTTAAAGTCGCGTCTAACCAGCAAGCTCGTTTAGAAGTTTCTGGAAACTCTAAGAACCCAGGCCAAGCTAGTAATGGTTCTGGCAGTAATGTCGCTCGAGACCTTAACAAGCAGTTAACCATGTTAACAGAGTCTTTAACGACTAAGAAAAATGAGAATGAAGAATTAAAGTCTCGTGTTTCAGAACTTGAGTCTTTATTACGCAAGAAGAATCGTTTGATTACTTTGAAAAGTGAGCAACTTGCCACTTTACAAGAGTTAGTAGGTACGCCAGAAAGAACATCTGTTGCTAAAACATCACCACAACTCGCTATTAAAGTTGTTGAGGATGGCACTGATATTCAAACACAAGTAGCAAATAAAAGTGCAATTGATAAGGGTGAAATTATTCGAACCAATCAAAATACGTCAGAAGTAACTACTTCACCAGTTACGCAAGAAACCGTTACAGATGAGTCTACTAATATTATGGGGCTTTTATCATCGCCACTAGCGATGGGTGTGGGTGGTGGTTCACTATTAGCACTGCTTGGTGGTCTTTGGTTTATGCGTCGTCGTAAAAATGGTGAGTATGAGGAATACGATTACGAAAGTGAAATTAACGTTGATGATGAGGATACTTCTTTTTCTCAATCAGAAATAGAACAAGAGTTAGATTCGGATGTAGCCATTGAAACACCTGATATTGATGAATCACAGTTCGTAGAGAGTGATCAAATGCGTCAAGAGCATATGAAGAATTCTGGTTTATTAGATGATGATCAAGAAGATTTACTTCAAGAAGCAGATGTTTACATTGTATATGGCTTACATGACCAAGCAGAATCTGAGCTAAAACAAGCCATCGCTAATGACCCCTTTAATCTTGCATATCGCGCTAAATTACTTGAAAACTATAAGGCAGCAGGAAATAAAGAGGCCTTTACCGAAGAAACAAAAGCCTTTATGGATTTAGACGTTGAGGGTAAAGAAAACTACCTAGATGATATATCAGAATGGGGAACAACTTTAATGCCTGAGAGTGATTTATTCACTAGAGATGGTTTAAAAGCCGCAGGTGCAGGTGCAGTTGGAGTGGCAATGGTTGCCGGTACTGCGATAGCCCAAGATGATGACAAACCAGCAGTTGATGATAATTCAATTGATGATTTCGATAGCTTTAGTAATGAGATTGAAGACAGTTTCGATATAGAAATAGACGAAAATCTTGATATCGACGAAAACCTTGATATCGACGAAAACCTTGAGAGCTTTGACCTAGAGGATGTACTTGCAGATGATACAGAGGATAGTTTCAACGATGACAGTTATGACTTTAGCCTAAATGGAATGGATGGCGATGAAGATGAAGATAAAGGCTTAATTGATGATATAAATATTGATCCACTTACTATGGATATGGGTAATAAGCCCCTTGAAGTTGGTGAGCAAAGCCTAGGTGATATTGTAGAAGGTTTAAATGATGCAGAAGACGAAATTGCAGACAGCGCTTTTGATAATAACTTTGACTTCGATTTTACTGACACTGATTCCTCGCTAGCGGAAGAACTGGATGCTAACGAAACTGATCTTGATCTCACTCACTTAAATCTTGATCTGAATACGGATGATTTTGATAAAATTATGCCCGAAGACCATCAGTATAAAAGCACATTAACAACTGAATCTGTCGATGGTGTAAGCGATGATAAGGAAGAAGAAAATCTGCTAGCAGAATTTGATGATAATTTATCCTTTTTAGATCTAGATGACGATACCACTGTGATCGAAGAAACACAGATTGATACGAAGCTTGATCTAGCAAAAGCTTATATTGACATGGGTGATATCGATGGTGCCAAAAGTACGCTTGAAGAAGTGTTACATGAAGGTAGCGATGAGCAAAAGCGTATTGCGGAGGAATTACTTCAACAGACTGGATAAGTTTAAAACTTAATCTTTTAGAATAGAAGGCCGGACTTGTTCCGGCTTTTTTTATGGGAAAAAGAAGCTCACGAAAAGACAAAAAAAACATCGAAAAGTGGGGGGGTGTGCTTCTATATTGATTATAATGTGTTATATGAAATACGCAGCATGCATTGAATATGATGGAACACCCTATTGTGGTTGGCAGCGCCTAAAACATAATCCGTCTGTTCAAGAAGAAGTTGAGAAGGCATTATCGAGTGTCGCTAATCATAAAGTGGAACTAACGTGCGCAGGTCGTACCGATAGCGGAGTACACGGCATTGGGCA
>CAYTRF010000101.1:4580-5543 GCA_964440065.1 uncultured Cocleimonas sp.
AGCGTGATGAGATAGCATGGCGATTGGGTTGTAACTCCAATTTACCTGAGGATATTGCTTTACGTTGGATTCAACCTATTTCTGATGATTTTCATGCGCGATTTTCTGCAAGGGCTAGGCGTTATCGCTACGTGATTTTAAATCATCCCATCCGACCAGCACTGTTGAATAATAAAGTGTGTTGGCATCGTGAAAAATTAGATGAAACTTTGATGCAAGAAGCAGCAACGTTCCTACTGGGTGAAAATGACTTTTCCAGTTTTCGCGCAGCAGGGTGTCAGGCAAAACATGCCATGCGGGAGTTACAAAAAATCACTGTAAGCCGTGATAGCCATTATATTTATATTGATATTGTAGCCAATGCTTTCTTGCATCACATGGTACGTAATATTGTTGGTAGTTTATTTGATGTTGGGGCAGGGCGACAACCACCCGAGTGGTTTGGGGAGCTATTAGAAATTAAAGATAGAAATCAAGCAGGAATTACTGCTCCAGCATGTGGTTTGTATTTTGTTAGCGTAGACTATCCTTTAGAGTTTCAATTGCCAGACGTATTTTTTCCTCCTGTATTTAATCTATAAAAAAATGGCTAATCAATGCTATAAATTCTATTATTAAGAGAATCTCTAATTATAAGAAATGTTATGAAGCCTGATGCAATAAATCCCAAAGCTGTTTTCTTAAATAAGTTAGTTCTGTTGATTGTTTTAGTTGCCTTTATTATTCCTGCCAGTGCTAAGACGCGTGTTTACATTCTTGCAGGACAGTCTAATATGATGGGCAAAGGTAAGACCTTTAAGTTGCCCCCAGCATATAAAAGACAACCTCAAAATGTGCAGTTTTATTATCAGGGTCGTCAACGTCAATTAGCCAAATATTCACACTTTGGCCCCGAAGTTACCTTTGCCCATGAAATTTCCCGCGCCTACCCACATGATACGCATATTATTATCAAACACGTTG
>CAYTRF010000102.1:0-2457 GCA_964440065.1 uncultured Cocleimonas sp.
ATTTTTATCCCCTGTAATAACACCGATACAGGTGACTTGTTTATCGAGAAGTTTTATTAATGCTGGTTCTTTCTTCTCTGGAAGAGTAAACAGTAATTCATAATCATCACCACCCGTTAAGGCAAAATGAATAGCATCTTCCCATTTTATTTTAGTCAGCGTATCAGATAAAGGTATCGATCGAAGAGTAATTTCAGCCCCTACTTTTGATGCTTCTAAGGTATGTGAAAGATCCTGCAACAAACCATCGGATACATCAATACACGATGAAGCTATATCTTTAATCAAATCGCTTTCAATAAGTCGAGGTGTAGGAAAATTCAAACGATCCACACAATGGTTTATATCTTCTGAAACGTGATAACCTTTTAAAACAGTCTGTAAACCCAATGCTGCATCACCTAAGGTGCCTGTGACATAAATTTTATCACCCACTTTTGCACCACTTCGAAGCAGCGCTTTGTCTTTATTAACAAAACCCATTACCTGAATACTAATACTCAAAGGCCCGCAAGTGGTGTCTCCGCCAACCAAAAAACAATTATATTCTTGGGCGATGTGTTTTAAACCCGTACTGAAATCTGCGAGCCATTGTTGATTAATTTCAGGTAACGTCAGTGCTAAAGTGAACCATTTTGGTGTGGCTCCCATCGCTGCTAGATCACTCAAATTAACCGCGAGTGCTTTATGCCCTATGGCATTTGCGGGAGTATTATCAGGGAAGTGAACGCCTGCGATTAGGCTATCAATGGAGGTAACTAATTGCTTATCAATAGGAATATCTAAAACGGCGGCATCATCACCTACCGTAACTGAAACATCAGAAGGTGGGTTATCCCAAGTAAAGTATTCTTTTATAAGATTAAATTCGTGCATGATAAATACAGAAAAACAGCGACGGTTTCACTTTAATAATCTACGTTATTCGTTTTAAACAACAAAACGATAAGCTCACTAAAAAATGGCGGGATGTGCTTTTTAGAAGGTATTTAATTAAAAGGTACTTAATTAAAAGGTTCTTAGTTAAAAGGTATTTAAGATTACTTCTCATCAGGGCGTAACTTTGCTCCCACCTTATCTAACACACCATTAACAAATTTATGTGCTTGATCGGCACCAAATTTTTTGGTGAGATTAACTGATTCATTCACAATAACTTTGTAAGGGACTTCCGCCTGATTCAATAGCTCGCAAGTAGCCAAGCGAAGTACCGCACGTTCGATTTGATCAAGATGTTCTGGATTTCTATCAAGAAACGGTTTTAGTTCAGCATCAACTGCTTTTGTGTTATCCATTGCACATTTAACCAATGCCTGAAAAAAAGCCAAATCTGCTTTTTTCATATCAGCAGATAAAGCCTTATCTTCTTGCATATCAAAGTAGATATCTTCATAGCTATTCTGGGTCATTTGCCACTGATAAATCGCAATGAGTGCTAGTTTTCGAGCGACACGACGCTCAGAGATATATTGTTGTTTTTTATCTACAGCCATTTTATTTACAACTTATTACTACTTAAATTTTGTCAGAAGAGAGACCATTTCAATCGCTGTAACAGCCGCTTCAGCGCCCTTGTTTCCTGCTTTAGTCCCTGCGCGTTCAATCGCTTGCTCGATTGAATCCGTGGTTAAAATCCCATTAATAATGGGTAAACCTGTATCCAAAGCAATGCTTGCTAAACCTTTTGCAGAGGCATCAGCCACAATATCAAAATGCGGTGTACTGCCACGAATCACGGCGCCTAAGGCGATAACAGAATCATACTTGCCACTATTCGCCATTGCCTGCACCATCAAAGGTAGCTCAAAAGCTCCAGGGACACGTATGATTTCAATCGACTTATCATCAACACCATGACGCTGTAGTGCATCAATCGCACCATCGCAAAGACTCTCTACGATAAATGAATTAAAGCGGGCAACTGCGATGCCAAACTTCGCCTTACCAGGGTTAAAATCACCTGCTAATTCTTTAATATTGCTCATATTTATTTCCTATTAGTAATACCCACTAAAAAAACAGCGAAAAGTGGGGGGGTGTGCTTTTAAACGATATAGTCGTTATTTTCTCACGTATTCTACTATTTCTAAACCAAACCCCGCCAAACCATGTAATGTCATTGGCGCACTCATTACCCGCATTTTAGTCACACCAACTTCTGCTAAAATTTGTGCACCTATTCCGAAAGTTCTTAAGCTGGTCGGGCCATCATTCTCATCTGGCTGTTGTTCGTGGTTTGCATCTAACTCTTTTAATCTATCTAGTGCATCTGTTTGATTTTGACCACGTAAGATGACAATAACACCTTCACCTTCTTCTTCAAGAGTCTTCATTATATTGCGTAATGGCCAACTACAGCCTTCTTCTTTTAAGGACAGCGCATCACAGAGAGTGTCTTCTAAATGAACTCGTACAAGTGTGGGTTGCTGAGAGCTAACATCACCTTTAACCAGAGCA
>CAYTRF010000102.1:2481-5518 GCA_964440065.1 uncultured Cocleimonas sp.
GATTGGTTTCATCCTTAAAAGCAATGGCGTTAAATTCACCAAATTCGGTATTGAGCACCACCTCATGTTCACGTTTAATGGTTTTCTCATTTTGAACACGATAACGAATTAAATCTTCGATAGTGCCTATTTTAAGATCATGTTGTTTGGCAATTTTTTCTAAATCATCGCGGCGCGCCATTGAACCGTCTTCATTTAATATCTCCACAATGGCTGCAGCAGGCTCCAAACCTGCTAAGCGTGCCAAATCACAACCTGCCTCGGTATGCCCTGCTCTGGTTAATACACCACCTGGTTGCGCCATTAATGGAAATATATGACCGGGCTGTACGATGCTAGATTTATCTGCATCAGGTGCCACTGCCGCGTGAATTGTTAAAGAGCGATCATAAGCAGAAATACCGGTAGTAACACCCGATGATGCTTCGATAGAAACGGTAAAGTTTGTCGCCAACTCTTCTTGATTATCTTTTTCAGAAACCATTAATGGCAATTTAAGCTGCTTACAACGCTCCGCAGTTATTGGCATACATACCAAACCACGCCCATGAGTCGCCATAAAATTAATGTCTTCTGGACGAACTTTAGATGCCGCCATTAAGAAATCGCCTTCGTTTTCACGATCCTCATCATCAACAATGATGACCATTTTACCTTGCGCGATGTCTTCTATAATGTCTTCTATTTTATTGAATTTCATATTTGTTCGTTAAACCACTTAACTGCTAATCATAAGTTTTGAAGAAACCATTCTCAGCTAAAAATGCCTCGGAAATATCAGAAGCCGATCTTGGCATAGCCCCACCTTGAATTAAACGCTCAAGATAACGGGCAATGACATCCACTTCTAAATTTACTTTTGTACCTGCTTGATAAGAACCAAAAATGGTTTCTTGGATTGTGTGCGGCACAATATTAATTTCAAAAAAAGCGCCATCTACTGCATTTACCGTCAAACTAACACCATCAATAGTAATCGAACCCTTTACCGCAATATATTTTGCTAGTTCATCAGGCGTTTTTATCCGAAAATGCTCAGAACGACCATCATTATGGCGCGATTCAACCTCACCTAAACCATCCACATGACCGCTCACCATATGGCCACCTAAACGGGTTTGCAAGGTCAGTGCTTTTTCTAAATTTACTTTCGAGCCATTCGTTAAAGCACCAAGTGAAGTAAGCGATAAAGTCTCACGAGATACATCTGCGCTAAAGCTAGATTGTGTTAATTTAATCGCCGTTAAACACACGCCATTAACCGCTATGCTGTCACCTAATGCTACATCGTTCATATCAAGCTTGCCTGTATTAACGACAAGCGTAATGTCACCACCTTTGGTGTTAAGGTCAGTGATTGAACCGATTGCTTGGATTATGCCTGTAAACATGGATTGTTTGCGATTTATGGGGCTGGATATTATCCCCTAGCCACAACGATTAAGAAAGCATTTTAATGAGAGACCTAAACGCTCACTAAAAAGCGCGAGTAGTTTGTCAATAACTTAATCCCGTCAAAACATCACAAGGCACAATTTTTCACCTCATGTAAGTAGAGAAATCTATTAACCGTTAATTCTCCACTCACATCAAACCTAGACGATGTACTAGGAGCCTGTCCGAGAACTAGAAATTGACTGCAAATTCCAGAAACATCATAATCTGAGCTTATTGAATTCGTTAAATAGAGTGACTATTCGCCTCTTTCAATAAACTCACCTTATAATATTTCTGAAATTTTCGTTTCAATCTTAGTTCTCGGACAGGCTCCTAGGATATGGGTTTATTAGTATAAGTAACGCCTTCACTTCTCACTCTCAGTTTTAGTTGATTATATAAATCACTAATAGCATAGACTGTTTCTGAGTTTATTTGCGCGAGCCGATTGTGTTCGGCTTGATCTGTTTTTTCATTTGAAATAGCCGTGTTGTGAACAGACACTTTACGAATTTTTTTGCGTAAATCTGATCGAATACTATCAAGCTGCTTCAACGCAATTTCATAATCACCTTGCCACTGCTGCGCTTCATTAAACCAACATTGTTGCTGCTCAGTTTGATTAGATGCATCGGTTGTCATATGTTTTTGCAAATCATCTCCCAGCTCAGATAATTCAATCATGGTTTGGTCTGCAACTTTAGACAATCGATTCCAAATACTACTTGCCAAATAGGAGGTATCAAAAGATAAGGTTTCTTTTAGGCTTTCATTTAAACGATTGCTTGCATCACCCATATCAGAAAAATTGGATTTTAATTCATCGCTGATATGCGCTATTTCTTCACGACTTAATTCGCGCCATTCACTTAGCTTTTCTTCCGCTTCTACAAAGGCTTGCTTAAGTGGCTTTTTATCTTTTTCAACGAGGTCTTCAACATGCTTTAGCATGCTGTGGTAGGCCTTTTGAAGGTTTTCTTGAACAGTTTTGGTTTTCATACATCTCTCCAATTTCAATCTTTATACCTTAAATATAGGCGCTTTTTCAAAAAAATCACTTAATCTGAAACTTTACGCGAGTCGGTGACAAAAAAATCTGGGTGTATTTCACTAATTGAGGCAAAACATGAAGCTAAAAACGAACTTTTAACCATTCTTTCAACGAAATGCAGCGGAATTCCAACCCTTCTTACGCGTCATCCGATTCGTGCAAAGGTCTCAATCTTTATCAATAAACAACGCGATCAGATTGTTTATCCTGGAGCTAACAAATAGAAATTGCTCATGCTAGAATCCTAAAACTGTTCAAACGCTAAACAATATACCTATGATTATTCAGTCTGCCATTAAAAAAATCACGGAAAATCAAGATCTTACTCGCGAAGAAATGACCGATGTAATGCATCATATTATGACAGGGCAAGCAAGCGATGCTCAAATCGGTGGCTTTCTTATTGGTATGCGGATGAAAGGTGAAACTGTCGATGAAATTACCGCTGCTGCAACGGTGATGAGGGCTTTATCAACAAAGGTAGATTTAGACAAACAAGGGCTCGTTGAAATAGTGGGTACAGGTGGTGATGGAAGTAGTACTTTTAAT
>CAYTRF010000103.1:0-5512 GCA_964440065.1 uncultured Cocleimonas sp.
GGTAAGCTCGCTAAAATGGGCTAAAATTTTACTCGTCATCTGATTCGTGCAAAAGGTCTCTATATACTAAAAAGCACAAAAAAACCTACACAAAGGTAGGTTTAGAAATTCCTTATTCAAACTTTAGTTTAAGGGTTGTAACCAAAAACAAGTGAAAAGAACATTACCCATGACCAAATAATCAAAACTGTAACAATAAGCATTGGTAGGCCAAATTTAAAATCAAACATGAAAATATCCGTGTTTCTGGAAAGAACAAAGTATATTAGAGTATAATTATCTACTACGCAAGCGACTAAACAATACTGCTTGCATTTCAGACATCGAAGTAACACTATTCTATTATGAATGCTAAGAATACAAATACCCCTAATTTTGAAACCGCCATGGTTGAACTGGAAGAGTTGGTTTCTAAAATCGAAGGTGGCGACCTCTCCCTTGAGGATTCTTTAAAAGAGTTTGAAAAGGGAATAAAGCTAAGTCAAACTTGCCAAAAAGCCCTAACAGAGGCGGAACAACGGGTGAAAATCCTTACTGAATCTCTAACAGCTAATGAGGACGGCGAAGCGGCTTTCCAAGCTGTGAGCGAATAAACGCTTAAATGAAGTCTCAGACGTTTTATCAGGAACGTATCGAAGGTGTTTTAGAAAAAATACTTTCTGATAGTTCCAAGTCTCATCAATTAAATGAGGCGATGCGTTATTCTGTCCTCGGTGGTGGTAAACGCGTACGACCTTTATTAGTTTATGCGACCGGTGAGGCACTAGGTATTTCTTTGGATTTACTGGATAAGCCCGCTGCTGCGATAGAGTTTATTCATGCCTACTCTCTAGTGCATGATGATTTACCGTGTATGGATGACGATGATTTACGCCGAGGGCAAGCAACCACGCATATTAAATTTGATGAAGCCACAGCAGTACTGGCAGGTGATGCCTTGCAGACTTTAGCCTTCGAGATTCTTTCACAACCTATGCAAGAAGTCTCTGCGGAAAATCAATTAAAAATGCTAAAAACCTTAACATCTGCTTCGGGTTCAACGGGTATGGTGTTAGGGCAGGCGATTGATTTAGCGGCGGTGGGTAAAACATTATCAGAAAGTGAATTGGAAGAAATGCATTGCTATAAAACAGGGGCTTTAATTCGAGCCAGTGTTGCTATGGTAAGTTATTGTAGAAAAACCGATGATGAGAATGAACAAATAAGGTCACAAAGAGAGAGCTTAAATAACTATGCAGAGGCGATTGGTCTGGCTTTTCAAGTGCGTGATGATATTCTGGATATACAGAGCGATACTAAAACTCTAGGTAAAACTCAGGGTGCTGATATTGCAGCAGGAAAACCAACGTATCCGTCTATAATAGGAATGAGTATGGCAAAAGAAAAGTTGTATCAATTACATGAGAGTGCCATTAAATCACTTTCAGGTTTTGGAGCAGAGGCGGATCAATTGCGAGAGATTGCAGGGTTTATAGTAAAACGAATTGCATAGTGGCAGAGCAAGTAAACGAATAAATATGTTATTAGATAATATCAATGTACCAGAAGATTTACGCAAGCTAGAGGTCGAACAACTTCCCGCTTTGTGCGAAGAGGTGCGTGAATTTTTACTGCAATCAGTTTCTAACTCAGGTGGTCATTTGGCATCTGGTCTGGGTGCGCTTGAACTAACTGTGGCATTGCACTATGTCTATGATACGCCAAATGATCGTTTAGTTTGGGATGTTGGCCATCAAGCTTATGTACATAAATTATTAACGGGTCGCCGTGATGAGTTAGGCTCAATTAAGCAAAAAAAGGGACTTTGTGGGTTTCCTTTGCGAACAGAAAGTGATTTTGATGCTTTTGGTGTGGGTCATTCGAGTACCTCTATCAGCGCCGTTCTCGGCATGACTTTAGCGGCAAAACAGCAGGGGATTGATCGTCATAACATTGCTGTGATTGGTGATGGTGCAATGACAGCAGGCATGGCCTATGAAGCACTCAACCATGCGGGTGATATTGATACTGAAATGTTGGTAGTGTTGAATGACAATGATATGTCGATTTCACCCAATGTAGGTGGCTTGAGTAAGTATTTAGCACGTCTGCTATCCAGTCGTTTTTATTCAACTATGCGTGAAAACAGTAAGAAAATTCTTGCTAAAACACCTGTAATGAAACGCTTTGCACGCCGAGCTGAGGAACACACTAAAGGCATGATAATGCCCAATGCGACCTTATTTGAAGAAATGGGTTTTGTCTATTATGGCCCTGTCGATGGCCATGATGTCGTTGAGCTAGTTAAAATTCTCGAAAACATCAAAGACATTAACGAGCCAAAATTTCTTCATGTCGTTACAAAAAAAGGTAAAGGCTATGAAAAAGCCGAAGCAGACCCCATTGAATATCACGCTGTTTCTGGTTTTGATTTAACAAAAGGCGTTAAAAAATCAACGATAAAAAGCACGCCAACTTACACCCAAGTATTTAGTCAGTGGATTTGTGATATGGCCGCGCAAAATAAAGACCTAATAGCCATTACACCTGCGATGCGAGAAGGTTCTGGCTTAGTGGAGTTTTCAAGGCAATATCCCGAACGATATTACGATGTAGCCATTGCCGAACAACACGCGGTAACGCTGGCTGCAGGAATGGCATGTGAGGGTGTAAAGCCTATTGTGGCTATTTATTCGACCTTTTTGCAACGCGCTTATGATCAATTAATCCATGATGTTGCTTTGCAAAACCTTCCCATTGTATTTGCAATTGATAGGGCAGGACTTGTTGGTTCTGATGGCCCCACACATTCTGGAAATTATGATTTGTCTTACCTTCGTTGTATCCCAAATATGATTGTAATGGCGCCTGCGGATGAAAATGAATGTCGTCAAATGCTCTACACAGCGTACCAGCAAAATGGCCCTACTGCGGTGCGTTATCCGCGCGGCAAAGGTATCGGGATTGAGCCATTAGAAGCAATGCAGGCATTAGAGATTGGTAAAGCCGAAGAGAAATCTCAAGGAAATAGCAATATTGCTATTTTGCTATTCGGTTCTTTATTGGCTGAAGCACAATTAGCGGCAGATAAATTAGATGCCACTTTAATCAATATGCGCTTTGTAAAACCACTTGATGAAAACATGATTCGTACTATTGTTACCTCTCACACATTAATTGTGACTTTAGAGGACAATGCAATATCAGGCGGAGCGGGTAGCGCGGTTAATGAATTTCTAAGTAAAGAAGGACTTCAAATACCCATTATAAACCTTGGTATTCCTGATGAGTATATCCAACACGCCACTCGTGAAGAGCAACTTGAAGAGATTGGCCTTGATAGTGCGGGGATTATTAAACGAGTTAGAGCGTCACAAACTTTAATCCAAGACGGGAAGTTCTCTAATGAATCGCCTTTTTCCGTTGCTATTAAATAGTCCCCGCAGTAAAGCAACAAAACAAAAAAACACCGATAAGTGGGGGGGTGTACTTTTAATAACATTTATTAACTGTTTGCCTCACATCTCATAAAAATATACCTGAAATTATTGTTTGCTATGCTAGTTTGGGGCGGGACTTTCACCTCAGCTAAAATATTAGGTAATGAGCTAGTTCCTGCTGTTTCAGCCTTTCTTCGTTTTTTAATCGCCTCTTTTGTCATGCTGATAATGCTTTATTACACTGAAGGACGACGGTTCCCACGTATTTCAAAAAAACAAATTCTGCCATTACTCGGTATGGGGCTAACCGGTATTGCGCTTTATAACTTGTTGTTTTTTTATGGTCTAATTCATGCTGAAGCGAGCAGAGGCAGTATGATTACAGCAACAAATCCAATGCTAACGGCTGTAGGTGCAGCATTGATATTTAAAGAACGATTTACTCTGGTTCGAGTGATTGGTTTTGTGCTGTGTTTGCTTGGTGCTAGTTTGATTATTACGCGAGGTGATTTAGCGAGTTTGATTAACGAAGGTATTGGTCTGGGTGAGCTAGCATTTATAGGCTGTGCTTTTAGTTGGGCAGCTTACACTTTAATTGGTCGATTTATGAGTGATATAGAAGGCAATGATTCGTTGTCATCATTAGCTGTGATTGCTTACGCTAGCACGATTGGTACGGTGATATTGTTTTTTGTTGCTTTAAACCATGATGTATTTGATGCGGTGCGAATGATTACTTGGAGTGCTAGCTTGAATCTCCTATATCTTGCCATCCTTGCAACAGTCATTGGTTTTGTATGGTTTCAAGAAGGAATAAAAGTTCTAGGGGCTGCAAAAGCAGCTGTGTTTATTTACTTTATGCCTGTAAGTGCGGTATTTTGGGCTTATCTTATTTTAGATGAAAAACTAACTTTGATACTGGTAATTGGTGCTTCTCTGGTTATTTTGGGAATATATCTGGTTAATAAAAAACCAGCCAGTTCATAGAAACCTCAGCATAATAAAAATAGCCCAATGATAGTGGGCTATTTTTATTATTTTAATTTTAATTAGTGATCGATAATCTGACTTAAGAACAACTGTGTACGCTCTGATTGCGGATTATTAAAGAACTCATCAGGTGTATTCTCTTCAATAATTTGTCCCGCATCCATAAAGATTACGCGATCTGCTACCTTCTTGGCAAAGCCCATTTCATGCGTAACAACAAGCATTGTCATGCCACCCTCGTTGGCAAGCTCTACCATAACATCCAATACCTCAGAAATCATTTCAGGGTCAAGTGCTGAGGTTGGCTCGTCAAACAACATGATTTTTGGATCCA
This sequence comes from uncultured Cocleimonas sp., assembly GCA_964440065.1. Taxonomy (GTDB): domain Bacteria; phylum Pseudomonadota; class Gammaproteobacteria; order Thiotrichales; family Thiotrichaceae; genus Cocleimonas. The sequence continues at coordinate 4,744 of CAYTRF010000103.1, forward strand.
TGCACAAGCTTCGTGCAATTGCTACACGTTGTTGTTGTCCGCCTGACAGTTGACCAGGGTATTTAAATGCTTGATCTGGGATTTTCACACGTTCCAAATACTTCATGGCGATCTCTTCCGCTTCTTTCTTGGGTGTTTTCTTAACCCAAATAGGCGCAAGTGTTAGATTGTCGATAATGCTTAAATGCGGAAAAAGATTGAAGTGTTGAAAACACATTCCAACATCGGTGCGTAAACGCTCAAGCTGTTTCACATCGCCTGTGATTTCTTCACCATTAACAATGATTTGACCTTTTTGATGCTCTTCAAGGTGATTAACACACCGGATCACGGTTGATTTACCAGAACCAGAAGGGCCACAAATAACGATTCGTTCGCCTTCTTTTACATTGAGGTTAATATCTTTAAGTACATGAAAATCGCCGTACCATTTATTCATATTGATTAACTGGATGGCAAATTTTTCATTAGTGCTTTTTTGTGCGTCTGTCATAATATTTTCTCAGCTGCGTGTTTCTTAATTGTTTGTAACCCTTCTCTTTGCAAAAAACAGGCGAAAAGTGGGGGGGTGTACTTTTTGATTAGTTTCTATGTCCTGTGTCTAACTTCCTTTCTAGCGCCATACTGTAACGGGATAAACTGAAACAGAATAACCAAAATACAAAGGCGGCAAATACCAATCCTTCTGTGTGGAATCCTAACCAAGCATTATCGGAACCTAATACATTCTCGATAATGGCTAATAGATCAAATAGACCAATAATCAATA
>CAYTRF010000104.1:0-5497 GCA_964440065.1 uncultured Cocleimonas sp.
CGCCAGTGGTGGTGCGCGCATGCAAGAGGCACTGTTCTCTTTAATGCAAATGGCCAAAACCAGTGCGGCTTTGACCAAACTTTCCGGCGCTGGCTTACCTTTCATATCAGTATTAACGGATCCAACCATGGGTGGTGTTTCTGCAAGTTTTGCTATGTTGGGTGATGTGATAATCGCAGAGCCAAAAGCCTTGATTGGTTTTGCAGGGCCACGAGTCATTGAGCAAACTGTCGGTGAAAAGCTTCCAGAAGGTTTCCAACGCAGTGAGTTTTTAATCGAAAAAGGCGCGATTGATCGCATCATTCCACGTCACGAACTGCGTAAAGATATCGCAGATATACTTTGTATGATGATGCATAAGCCTCGCCCTGAAAATATGACAGAAACTGATGCAATTCCTGAGCCAAGCCCTATCCCTTCTTCTGGAAAAGATGAGGATGACTCAAGCAACAAAGAAAACAAAACCTCTGAAAAATAACCACTCTTTCTTCCCATGAAAAAATCATTAAGATCTTTACAAGATTGGCTCACATGGCAGGAAAAGCTCCACTTTTCTGAAATTGACTTAGGCCTTGAGCGCATAAAAAAAGTAGCCTCAAAGCTAAATTTACTCTCTCCTAGTTTTCCAATTATTACCGTAGCGGGCACTAACGGCAAAGGCTCCTCTGTCGCTATTCTTGAAGCTATTCTTAAGGCGCAAGGTTATAAAGTGGGTAGCTATACTTCACCACACTTAGTCGAATACAACGAACGTATCAAAATTGATGGCAAAAATGCCAGTGATAAACAAATCATTTCTGCCTTTGAGAGAATAGATAAAGAAAGAGACAAAACCAGCCTCACTTATTTTGAATTTGGGACATTAGCGGCAATGCAATATTTCGTTGATGAAAATGTCGATGTAGCAATATTAGAGGTTGGCTTAGGTGGCAGATTAGACGCGTCCAACCTTTGGAACACCTCACTCGCCATCATAACCAGTATCGCTATTGATCACGTCGATTGGTTAGGCAATGATCGAGAAGTTATAGCTGTTGAGAAATCAGGAATTATGAGGCAAAGTATTCCTGTAATTTGTGGTGACCCTGAACCTCCAAAGTCCATTGAAACAGAAGCCCAACGCATTGGTGCCAGTTTATTACAGCTTAAGAAAGATTTCTTTTTTGAGCCAGATAATAACCCTGCAAAAAGTTCAAAACAGTGGCGATTAAGCATTCACGACTCTACTATAACCCTACCAAAACCTAGCCTTTCAGGAGAGTTTCAATTAAACAATGCCGCCACTGTGATCACTGGGCTAAATTCAATCTCTTCATTATTACCTGTCACACAACAATCCATCGAAGAAGGTTTAACTAACGTGGAAGTTCTAGGGCGGCTACAAATAATACACCGCTCTCCTGAGTGGCTATTGGATGTGGCCCACAACCCTCATGCAGCCAAAGAACTCGCAATCTACCTAGAAAAAAAACCTGTTAAGGGAAAAACATATGCCCTATTCTCCATGTTAAAAGATAAAGATATTAAGCAGGTATTATCTTTATTAAATAACTCGATTAATGAATGGCACATCATAGCGCTAGAAGGATCAAGAGGAATTAGCCTTGAAGAATTAGTCCTTATAATCAAGCAGCAAGGTATAACAAATACGGTAATAACTCACGCTAGTTTTGAAGATGCTTACCGATCGCTTAAAAAGTACGCTAATTTTGAAGATAGAGTAGTCGCTTTTGGCTCTTTTCTGGTAGTATCTCAAATATTGAAAATAAATGGAGCATCTCAAGATCATGGATAATTCGATGGTAAAACGTGGTATCGGCGCAGTAGTCTTAGCAGTAATTGCTGCTTTATTACTCGGCTGGTTACTTAAAGATAAAAGCCAAGAGCGACAAGATCTCGTTGACATGAAAATGCCAACTGCTTCAGAGATGAATATCCCTAGTCTTACAGATGCAGTTGATAAAGTAAGCGACAGCGCCTCAAGTATGATTGAAAGTACTAAAGAAAAGGTAGCTGATGCAGGCAATTCAGTTGTTTCAGCTGCAACGGGTACAGTCGATGCTGTGAAGAATACAGTATCAGATACGGCCAATGTCGCTGCTAATACAGTAACCAACAATCCCGATAAAAAACCTGGATTTTCAATTCGCCCTCCGCAACAGAATGAAACAAAAGAAATAGTAGATAATGTGGATGCTGGCAGTAGCGAAACAATAACAAAGACAGTCGAAAGTAGCGCACCTTCTAGCAATACCGAAATCGTTGCTAGCACTACTAAAAAGGCAAATTTCACGCCACAAATAGTAGAGGAAAAGAAAAAACCGACTATAAAAAAGAAAGAAGTTACTAAGAAGAAAGTCGTAACAAAAAAAGAGGTAGCCAAGAAGGCTCCAGCACCTAAAGAAGTCACATCAACACCTAACGCATCTGGAAAATACTCGATTCAACTTTTAGCCACATCAAGTCAAACACGCGCTAATAAACTTGCCGATGTTATGAGCAGTGAAGGTTACAAGTCCTTTATCACCCAAACGCATAGAGACGGGAAGTTACTTTATCGCGTGCGTGTTGGTGGATATGCGGATAGAAACTTAGCAATAACGGCTCAAGAAGGTATGAAAAAACGCTATCAAAAAAACTTTTTCGTCCAAAATAGTCTAGTGATTTCTAAATAATTTAATCAGTAGTATTTAGCTCTACTCACCAACTTCTAGGAATACATCAATGGACTTTAATTACTTCGATATTGCTATTGTCGTCGTTATTTTAATAACTGCCCTGATTGGCTTTATGCGTGGTTTTGTTTGGTTAGTAATATTTATTGCTACTTGGGTAACGGCAATTTTTCTTGCCTTCAAATATAAGGGCGCATTTGCTAATGCCCTCCCCGTTAAGCTCAGTAGTGAAGTAGCCCAAACTGGCTTGTCAATTTTATTAATATTTTTAGGCATTCTCATTATCGGCGCCATTATTAATTATCTTTTTTGTAAAGCTATATCAGCAATAGGTCTTGGCACATTCGATCGGATTTTAGGCTCAGGATTAGGGATTGCGCTAGGTGCATTGGCAATTACACTGCTTACCATGTTACTAGCATTAACTGAATTACCTGATCAAGACCTTTGGAAAACGTCAAAGTTTATCCCCCAGTTTCAAGAAGCTGCCGCATGGATTAAAACCTTAATACCCGAAGACTTTAATCAATACATTGATCAAAATTTGGGGGCCAGCGATAACCCTAATCAAATAGTACCAAGTACTCCTGATAACCCAGATAGCAACATCAATAATGTTGCCCCTAATCAAGCTCCTTTAAAGCTATAAATAACTTAAGTTCGGACAACTCAAAACTATGTGCGGAATAATCGGCATTCTTAGCAACACTCCTGTTAATCAAGAGATCTATGATGGTTTACTAGTACTACAGCATCGAGGTCAAGATGCAGCAGGTATGGTAACAAGCGATGGGAAACGTCTTTATATTCGACGTAGAAATGGCTTAGTCAATGAAGTCTTCCATGAAAAAAATATGAGCAAACTATTCGGCAATATGGGTATCGGTCACCTTCGCTACCCTACTGCTGGATCATCTTCTGCTTCAGAGGCACAACCATTTTATGTGAATTCTCCTTACGGAATTTCAATGGCTCATAATGGCAACCTTACCAATGCCAGAGTTCTCAAAAAAGAGATTTATAAACTCGATAGGCGCCACATTAATACGAATTCAGACTCTGAAATCTTATTGAATATTTTTGCTCAAGAATTACAAAAATGTAAGGCATATAGAGTTCACCCAGAAGAAATATTCACAGCAGTTAGCGGCGTACACAAAAGATGTAGCGGAGCCTACGCGGTAGTAGCAATGATCACACGGGATGGCATCGTTGGTTTTCGTGATCCAAATGGAATTCGTCCGTTAGTCTACGGTAAAAGAGTCACAAAAGATGGCGTAGATCACATGATTGCCTCAGAAAGTGTTGCATTAGTTACGCAAGGCTATGAAATAGTTAGAGATATCGAACCTGGCGAAGCCATTTTCATAACAACTGATGGTGAAGTACATACCAAACAGTGCGCCCCAAATAGACCAACACAAAGAAGCTGTATTTTTGAGTATGTCTATTTTGCCCGCCCCGATTCCGTCATTGACAATGTCTTTGTTCATAAAGCGCGTATGAGAATGGGACATAAACTAGCCGAAAAAGTACAAACCGTTTGGCCTGACCATGATATTGATGTTGTTATCCCTATTCCTGACACAAGCCGAACTTCAGCTTTAGAAATGGCAATAACCCTTGGCGTACCTTACCGTGAAGGCTATATCAAGAATCGTTATATTGGCCGTACTTTTATTATGCCAGGGCAAACCCAGCGCAAAAAATCAGTACGCCGCAAACTTAACCCTTTAGATATTGAATTCAAAGGCAAAAATGTCATGCTGGTTGATGATTCAATTGTCAGGGGAACTACTTCACGTGAAATCGTTCAAATGGCTAGAGACTCTGGTGCTAAAAAGGTTTACTTTGCCTCAGCTTCACCTGCAATTCGCTATCCCAATATTTATGGAATAGATATGCCTGCTGCAAATGAACTTATTGCACATGGTAGAACAGAAGCAGAAGTAGCCAAAGAAATTGGCGCTGACCACTTAATTTATCAAGAACTTAATGATTTAATAGATGCAGTTCGAATTGGCAATCCAGACCTCAAACAATTTGACTGCTCAGTATTTACAGGTGAGTACGTCACCGGCGAATCGGAAAGCTATTTTGCTGACCTAGAGGAAAAACGTAATGATGCTAAAAAACAATCTATTGAGGACATGGTTGCTATTGATATGTCTGATAGTGACTAATTCACTTTACGCAACACAAAATCAAGCTAATATGCCAAGCATCAAAGCCTTTCAACCTTTACTTGATGACTTACAGCAGCGTTTTCCTAAGTCACCTAAAAACCCACTTATTATTATTTCTGCCAGCGAGCAAACGCTTTTTCTTATAGAGGATAATAAAGTCGTAGAATCGCATACCATCTCAACCGCAGAGGCGGGTTTAGGTAGCCAAAGCGGGAGCAACAAAACGCCTTTGGGAGTACATCGCGTTACTGAAAAGTTTGGCAAAGGCGCTAAGGCGGGGACTATTTTCAAGGCTCGAATGAACACTGGACGGGTCGCTAAAATCCTCACCAAAGCAGGTCAGAAAAGTAACGCGGATAATGTCACATCTCGTATCTTGTGGCTAAGTGGTATGGAAAAAGGCATTAACAAAGGTGGCAAAGTCGATTCGCACGCTCGTTATATTTATATTCATGGCACCGATGAAGAAGGTCGCCTTGGAAAGCCAGCATCGCATGGCTGTATTCGGATGACGAATACAGCAGTGATTGATTTATTTAATCGAGTGCCTATAGGGACGATTGTAAATATTGTGGAGTAGGTTTTATTAATCGTCCCATAAGTATTAGCAGTAATAATATTCAACATGGTTACTCA
>CAYTRF010000105.1:0-5475 GCA_964440065.1 uncultured Cocleimonas sp.
GCAAACTTCTTGCCGTTTTGAAATTCAGCATCGGTGGTGAAACTAACCACAACACCCGGTGCTTTAAAACCTTCAGCCGCAACGCTTTTAATACCTTTACCTTCCAGCATGGCACGAACCTTATCACCAAGCTCTTGTTGCTCTGCACGAACCTTATCGAAACCGTAATCGTCAGTTTCTTTCATTACCTTTCTAAAGCTAGTTAATGCATCCGTTGGCATAGTAGCGTGATAGGCATGTGCGCCACCTTCGTAAGCTTCCATGATTTCTGTCCACTTTTTAAGGTCACAGGCAAAGCTGTTGCTTGCTGTGGTATTGAGACGTTCACGTGCGGTTTCACTCATCATCACTAATGCACAACAAGGTGAACCACTCCAGCCTTTTTGCGGTGCGCTAATGAGTACATCAATACCAGTTGCTTCCATATCCAACCAGATAGTGCCTGATGCGATGCAGTCAATGACTAACATGCCGCCAACAGAATGAATTGCATCAGCCATTTGCTTGATGTAATCATCGGGTAAAATCATGCCTGATGATGTTTCAACGTGAGGTGCGAAAACCATATCTGGCTTTTCGCTTTTGATGGTTGCTACTACATCTTCGATTGCTGCCGGTGCAAAAGCGGCTTGGCTACCTTGTTCACTTTGGCTTGCTTTCATTACTATTTCTGATGAAGGTAAGTCTGCTGCTTCAAAAATTTGAGTCCAGCGGTAACTAAACCATCCATTACGAATCACTAAACATTTCTTATCATTGGCAAATTGTCTTGCAACGGCTTCCATACCGAAAGTTCCGCTACCAGGAACAATCGCAACTGACTGTGCGTTGTAGACTTTCTTTAGAGTAGAGGAGATGTCATTCATTACGCTTTGAAATGATGCAGACATATGATTAAGTGAACGGTCGGTGTAGACCACTGAATATTCTAATAACCCATCTGGATCAACATTTGGCAATAAACCTGACATAACAACTCCTGTAAGCCTTGAAATACTAATTATAATAAGGAGCGCTATTCTAGCTTAAAAAAGTACACCCCCCCACTTTTTCATCATTTTTTGTAACTGCCTTCTTTAGCAAAGAAGGCTTGGGGGAATTTATAATAGCTTTAAAGCAGAAAACTTAAACTCATGCCGGCCTTTTTTTTAAGGTGCAATGGGAAACAAGTTAACGCTTCACCTGAAATGGTACAACAGCACCTTTCATCACGATATTTCCTGATAAATCAACAATGTTTGCCGAGACCGAATGAGAGCCATTCGATAAGTTTTTAAAGTTGCTAATGCGAGATTTACTGCTTCCTGCATTTTTTCCATTGGGCACAAATATCACCTTATGCCCCTTTTTTAATGGGGGTTTAAGGCTAATCATGGCGGAAACGTCACCATCTTTGGCCTTAATGATTTGGTTTGATTTTGGCGCAATGAATCGCAATGAGTTATAGCTAGGTTTAAAAACTTTCACTGGCGCACGAATAATTGGTTTTGCAGCAACACTTCGCGTAGGGCTTGTTACAGGAGCAGAATTGTTTTGCAGTGGCTTCCATTGCTCCCCATAGTTTTCAATAACAGTAATGGCAGGCATAGCAAAAGGACGAACATTGCCATTTTTTGGTGGTTCATCGCCGTACTGAATAACACCACGTGCATCTTTCCATTTATAAACACCATCTGCATGGGCAGTATTTATTATCAAAACAAGAAAACCAAAAATACCAAAAAAACCAAGAGATGAAGCGATTGAAATATTTATGAATGAAGTTGTTCTCATAGTATTCTCCCAAATCCCCAAGAAAAATCCATCTTAAGCATTTCCGTACCGCCAACTCGCACACCATGAAACATGGTTTCAGCAATTTTTGTGGAACCACGTAAGCGTGCTACATCAATCATTAACTCAGCATCTGCCACTAAACGCTCAACATTTTCATTGGGGCGACCCACCCAATATTTTAAATCGTGTAAAAAACAGGCTTGGTAAATGCTAATTCCATCGGTTACATCTGGCCAAAGGGTACAACCATCACTGCTAAAAATTTGTGCGGGCGGATCACTCTCAATTTTCTTCCAGAGATCAGGTAGATTAAAATGCTCACAAATTTCTTTGATTTTTTTCAGAGGTACTTCTTCATTTGCCTTTGGTAATTGCATATTACTCCTTGAGCTCGTGCATGCGAGTATAGCGAAAGTAAAATCCGTCATACCTATCGTGCAAAGGTCTCTCCTTAATTGTATTGTTTTAGTATACTGTAGGGCATGCATATAGACCAACGCCACCATGATAAAACTCCAGCCAGTAAAGCAGAAATAACATTCCTCGTTGTTATTAGTGTCATTTTTCTTTTTATGATGAGCATGGAAATCATCACCAATTACGAGCCACGAAAGCTCGGTGCCTTGTTATTTGTTGTATTTTGGATACCGTTACTTTTTATTCACGAATTTGGACATGCCATTATGGCAAAAGTTCTGGGTTGGCGGGTGCGGCGCATTGTCATTGGTTTTGGTAAAGTATTAAGTACTACGCGCTTACTCGGTGCACCCATGGAAATTCGCTCAATTCCATTGGAAGGATTTGTTCAAATCGCTCCAAAAAATTTGAAGCTAGCACGTTTAAAACATGCCCTTATTTATTTTGCTGGCCCAGGTATTGAGCTATTAGTTTTCTTTACGATTATGCAAATGTTAGGCGGTTTGGAAGCCTTATTTACCATTAATAATGATTACACCAGAATTGCACTACAAAGTTTTGCTTTTGCCGCTTTAGCAGGCGCAGTAATTAACCTAATACCCATTGGCATAATAACAAAAGATGGCAGTACGCCGAATGATGGATTGGGGATAATACTATGCTTGTTCACTACTCCAACCGATTATGAATTGTGGATTAAAGAAGATCAGGTTGAACGTGAAAAGGATAAAACATCTCCTTTTTAGAATGTTTCGATAGATAAAGCACACCCCCCCACTTTTCGGTGTTTTTTTATCACTATTGTTGATCATTAAAAAACTGTTGCGCAATTCTCCCGCTACGACTACCCCGCTCTCTTGCAAAGCGATCAGCTAAAACATGCAGTTCATCCGTAACTGAGCGACCTTCAAACAGCATATCAACAATTGCAAAATATTCATCTTGCGACAGCGGATAAAAAGACAAGGCTAGACCAAAGCGATCGGCCAACGACATTTTTTCTTCTACCGTATCGCTGTGGTGTATTGCTCCCTTAATCATTTTGGCTTGTAAATTATCCTTCATTTGTTCGGGTATCAAGTGACGACGATTCGAAGTCGCCACAATCAAAACATTTTCTGGTGGTTTTTCGATAGAACCTTGCAAGGTACTTTTGAGTTCTTTAAAACTGGTTTCGCCTTCTTCAAAGGATAGATCATCGCAATAAATGATAAAGCGATACTCCAATTTTCGGATTTCATCCGTTATATCAACGAAACAATGTAATTCATCTTTGGGGATTTCAATCACCCGTAAACCTTGTCTGTGATATTCGTTTAAAGCGGCTTTGACTAAAGAGGATTTACCCGTTCCGCGAGCGCCCCAAAGAAGGGCGTGATTAACAGGCTTACCAACCAAGAATTTTTCAATATTATTGATGAATGCTTTTTTTTGATGATCAATGCCTAATAGCCGATCAATTTCCATTAAATCGACATCATCTACTGCTTTTAATTGCTGTTGACGAGGTCGCCATATCGCAGCAATGGTCTTATTCCAGTTTATTGACTTCATTCAATTTGCCCTAATTTTGTGCAGAAAAATATTAAAAGCCCCGTTATTGGTCGCTTAGTTATTTGATAACATCATTTAATTACTCAATTCACTCTATTTTCATGCTTTTAAGGGAGAAATACTAGTGTCTCTCCTGTATTATCTTGGCACATTTTTTGCTTATACATCATAAGAATGTACTTAAGAAGTCATAATTAATTACACCGTTACGAGGAAGAAGTCCAACACCCCATCTTGCGACTCTTTCTAACACAACAAAAAATATTTACGATTATAGGAGTTACAAAATGAGTGGAAGTGAATCTCGCGCACAAGCAATTTTTCAGATAACCAATGCTGAACCAACACCAGTTAAAAAACCAAAGTCTCTCGAAAAAATTTGGGCATCTGATGTTTTCACCTTAGTAAAAATGGAAGAGGCTTTATCAAAAAAAGCGTTTAAGTCCATGAAAAAGACTGTTGAAACAGGCGCAGCATTAGATCCAGCGACGGCTGATGTGGTTGCGGCAGCAATGAAAGACTGGGCAATGTCGAAAGGTGCTAACTACTTTTCACATATCTTCTACCCAATGACTGGCGCTTCTGCTGAAAAGCATGATGGTTTTATTATTTCCGATGCTAGCGGTAAAGCGATCACAGAGTTCACCGGCAGCCTGTTAATTAAAGGCGAGCCAGACGGTTCATCATTTCCAAACGGAAGCATTCGTGTCACTAACGCAGCACGTGGTTACACCGTATGGGATCCAACCAGCCCTGCCTATATTATGCACAGTGATAACGGTGCTACATTATGTATCCCTTCCATCTTTATCTCTTGGACGGGTGAAGCACTTGATATGAAAGTGCCGCTTTTGCGTTCAAATTCAGCCATGGACGAAGCAGCACAAAAAGTACTTAAGTTAATGGGTGAGAGAAATGTAGCAACTCTTAACTCAAGTTGTGGTGCTGAGCAAGAGTACTTCTTGGTTGATTCAAACTTTGCTAATTTACGCCCTGATCTAGTGTTAGCTGGTCGTACTTTGTTTGGTGCAGCAGCAGCTAAAGGTCAAGAGTTTGATGACCATTACTTTGGTGCAATACAACCTCGAATTCTTTCGTTTATGCAAGATACTGAAGAGCAGCTCTACAAGCTTGGTATTCCAGCTAAGACACGTCATAACGAGGTTGCTCCTGGCCAGTTTGAAATTGCTCCGTATTATGAAGCAGCAAACGTAGCGGCGGATCATCAGCAATTATTAATGACCGTATTTAAAAATACGGCTAAGAAGCACGGATTTGTTTGTTTAATGCATGAAAAGCCGTTTGCTGGTATTAACGGTTCGGGCAAGCACGTAAACTGGTCGGTAGGCAACGCAACGCAAGGTAACTTGCTTGACCCTGGTAGCACGCCGCATGATAACCTTAACTTCTTAGTATTCTGTGGCGCGGTAATTCGTGGTGTACATTTATACGGGCCATTACTTCGTGCAGTAATTGCATCGGCAGGTAACGATCATCGTTTAGGTGCTAACGAGGCACCTCCTGCTATTCTATCTGTATATCTTGGCTCACAAATCGAGGGTGTTTTCAATCAAATCGCTAAAGGTAAATTAGATGATTGTGATGAAGGTGGAATCATGGACATGGGTTTATCGCAGATCCTTCCATTTGCTAAAGATGCAGGTGATCGTAATCGTACTTCTCCTTTCGCATTTACAGGCAACCGTTTTGAATTCCGCGCAGTAGGTT
>CAYTRF010000106.1:0-5459 GCA_964440065.1 uncultured Cocleimonas sp.
TCAGTAAAATTTTAGCCCATTTTTCTTTCGCCACTGACTCGTGCAAAGGTCTCACCTTAAATAATCATCATACATTGGAGAAAATTATTCACATGAAAATAATTAAAAAAACATTACTAGTCGCATCAATCATTGGTGTAACAATGACAAGCGTATCATTAACAACGGCTACAGCAGAAGAAAAAGCTGCGACTGATATAGCGATTGCTACGGTTAATGGCAAAGAGATAATGAAAAGCACACTTGATAATTATCTAAAAGTCTTAAAAAAATCAGGAAAGACGGATCAAGAAGCGGCAATCAGTGACTTAGTAGCCACTGAAATTGCCCTTCAAGAAGCAGAAAAAACAGATATTCTAGAACGTCCATCCATCAAAAAAGCACTTGAAGATTTCAAAAGAAATGTCTTATTAAAAACATGGACTAAAGAAAAAGTTACTTCATTTGATATTAAAGATGAAGACATAAAGGCAGCTTACGATGAACGTGTAACCAAGCTTGCTAGTAAAGAGTACAATGCGCGCCACATACTTGTAAAAACAGAAGATGATGCGAAAGCGATCATTAAAGACTTAGACGGCGGTGCTGATTTTGAGAAACTAGCAAAAGAAAAATCTACGGGCCCTTCAGGTTCAAATGGTGGTTCACTCGGTTGGTTTAAAGCTCAAACCATGGTTCCTGAATTTGCAGATGCGGTAAAATCCATGGAAAAAGGTGATATCTCAAAGACACCCGTAAAAACACAGTTTGGGTACCATGTCATTAAAGTTGAAGACAATCGCGATGCTAAATTACCCACTTTAGATTCTTTAAAGTCTCAGTTAACTCGCGTAATATCTCAAAAGAAAATGTTAGCTTATATGCTGGAACTTAAGAAAACCGCCGACATTAAAATGCTTAAACCTGCAAAATTAGTCGAAGAAAACACAGAAGATAAGAAAGAAGAAACCAAAAAGGCGGCAGAGTAAATGAACCCTAGCTGGAAGGACTTTCTTGAAAAGGATGGTGCTAAATTTGAAACTGAGCAACTCATTTCATTTGGCAATCCGAAAGCAGAACAGCAAGCTTTAACAAGTGGAAGTATCCTTACCAGCCTTTCTGACCATGGACTCATAGAAGTCCATGGTGAGGATGCCGAGTCATTCTTACAAAATCAGTTTACCAATGACATCAGCCATATAACTAATAACAGCCACCAAGAAAGCGCATGGTGTACTCCCAAAGGGAGGATGTTAGTTAATTTTAGAATTTTCAAACGTGCTGATCGCTTTTACCTAAGCCTCTCTCACGACCTACTTGAAGCCGTTATAAAAAGGCTTCGCATGTACGTGATGATGTCTAAAGTGACCATTGAAGATGTTAGCTCTTCTCTAATCCACTTTAGCTATGCAGGAAAAAATGCAGAAAGCGAGCTTCAAAAGATTGGTTTAACGCTACCTGCTGAAGCTGGGCAGTTAACGCAACAAGATGACAACAGTCTTAGCATCTTAAAAATTATAGGTGTGATTCCTCACTTTGAAATAATTGGCGAGCTAGATAATGCCAAAAAACTGTGGAAACAATGCGCTGAAACAGCAACAACGGTTGGTATAAACACTTGGCATTACCTAAATATTCAAGCAGGCACGCCCTTTATTACCCAAGCTAGCTCTGAGGCTTGGATTCCTCAAATGGTGAATTACATTGCCGTTGGTGGCGTTGATTTCAAAAAGGGCTGTTATCCTGGTCAGGAAATTGTTGCCCGATTAAATTACCTCGGTAAAACCAAACGTCGTCTTTATCATTTACTTTTAGATACGAGTCAATCACCTAATGTTGGTGATGCAATTGCCAGTGCTAACGATAAGAAAGTAGGCGGTATTGTGAATATTGCAATCAACCCTGATGGTAAAACCGAAGCACTAGCGGTGCTCAAAATATCAGAAGCCAATGAGAAATTGTGGCTAGCAAATGATGATAATATCTCCGTCACATTACTTGATCTCCCCTACCCAATGGCAGATGAATAAGTAGCTCAGCCACTATGAGCAAACCCAATGTACTTCTGATCCACGGCATCCTAATGAACCCATTAGAAATGCGTTTGCTGGGAAATAAACTTCAGGCTGCTGGCTTTAAAGTTCACTACGTTTTCTATAAATCCGTTTTGAAAACAGCGGCGCAAAATGCACAAATTATCTACGACAAAATTCAACAACTAAACTTAACAGACCTACACATTGTTGCTCACAGCCTCGGTGGCATTATAACCATGCATCTTTTTGATCAATTTAATGACCTCCCAAAAGGCAGAGTCGTGATGCTAGGCTCCCCTGTAAACGGCAGTTGGATTGCTCAAAAGATACAAGGCTGGCCCGTAATCTCACCCTTATTAGCTAAAAGTATGCCCAGTGCCTTATCAGGAGAAAATGTGCCCAAATGGAATAACGGACGTGATTGGGGAATGATTGCAGGCACCAAAAATCAGGGGCTTGGCTTTTTTGCAGGTGGCCTACCCAGTGTTAGTGATGGCACCGTGCTTTTGAAAGAAACCAAGCACTCTCAACAGACGGCTCATATCAAAGTCAATAACTCCCATACAGGATTATTATTCTCTAAAGAAGTTGCTGATTTAAGCGTTTCTTTCTTGAAAATGGGTAAATTTAACTAACAAAGTACACCCCCCCCCTTTTCCGTGATTTTTTAGAATGAACTGTTCCAATTTTAACATATCCTAATATTCCACAATTTGTTATTCTAGCTCCCTATATTACTTAGAACTGTCTCCGTCAAAAAATGAAACCAGTATTCGCCTTAGTCGGCCGTCCTAATGTCGGCAAATCAACTTTATTTAATCGCTTAACCAAATCAAGAGATGCGCTGGTGGCTGACTTTCCCGGCCTTACTCGTGATAGAAAATACGGTCAAGGTGTGCTGGGCAATACCGAAGACGAAGGCAGAAGCTATCTGGTTATCGACACAGGTGGTTTAAGCGGTGACGATGCAGGCATCGACGAATACATGGCAACCCAAACATGGTTGGCGGTGGATGAATGTAGCACCGTTTTATTTATGGTAGATGGTAGAGAAGGACTCACCTCCTCCGATCATTTAGTAGCAGATCGTTTACGCAAAAAAGGAAAGGACGTTTTCCTTGTAGTCAATAAAACTGATGCGGTTGACCCCGAGCAAGCAAAAGCTGATTTTTACCAGTTAGGCTTTAAAGATGTTTTTGCAATTGCCGCATCGCATGGTCGCGGTGTCACTCACATGATCACCGAGCTTCTGGCCACCTTCCCAGAGGATCAAGAGGAAGAAATCCCCGATGAGTTTGCCGACAGTATTCGGATCGCTTTTGTAGGTCGTCCCAATGTTGGTAAATCTACCCTTATCAATCGCATTATGGGTGAAGAGCGTGTCGTCGCTTTTGATAAACCTGGCACCACCCGAGACAGTATTTATGTACCCTATGAGCGTGATGGTCAAAAATACACATTGATTGATACCGCAGGGGTACGCCGTCGTGGCAAAGTTAAAGAAGCAATCGAGACTTTCAGTATTATTAAAACCTTGTCAGCCATCGAGCATTCACACGTAGTCATTATGCTACTTGATGCGCATGAAACCATTACTGATCAAGATGCTCATTTAATCGGTTTAGTGCTGGATGCAGGTCGCTCCTTAGTGGTTGCCATTAATAAATGGGATGGCTTAGATGAATATGCTCGCGATCAAATCAAAGTAAAACTAGAGGTCAAACTGTCCTTTTTAGATTTTGCCGATAAGCATTTTATTTCTGCTTTGCATGGCACAGGGGTTGGGCATTTATATAAATCCGTACACGATGCTTATGATTCCACCATGTTGGATGTTTCCACATCACGTATGACTAAAATGCTACAAACGGCGGTTGAAGCCCACCAACTTCCTGTGGTTGCTTCAAGACGAATCAGGCTACGTTACGCTCATCAAGGTGGTAATAATCCATTCACTGTAATTATTCACGGCAATCAAACCAAGCGTATTCCAGGTAGTTACAAACGCTATTTAATGAATTATTTTCGTGATACTTTAAAATTAAAAGGCACTCAAGTTCGTATCGAATTTAAAACTGGAGATAACCCCTTTGAAGGACGGGGAGATAAGCGCGCTAAGTTATCACCGTCTCAGATGTTTCGACAAAAGAAAAAAAATCCACTTCAAACTTCTACCAAAAGCCGTAAGAGAAATATAAAAAAATAAACTATTTACGTATAATATTGACTAATAACTACGAAATAAAAAGGGTGAACTGGATAATGTTAATAGTCAAAGGATTAGTTTTCTCATTACTCATGGTGATGCTTAGTATTGCTCAGGCAAAACTTCCTATTGGCATGAATACCAATGAAATCCAACACGTTGATTCCAGCCCGCCGTTTGTGAATGTTTTTAAAATGGCAATGCCTTTTAAAGATGCTAAAAAACTCACCCACGGTAATATTACTTTTGACAAAGACGGTTGGCCGCGTGATTTAAAAGGTGGTCAAGCGGGTAGCTATATGATTCATTGGCTACCACAAGGCTCGCTTCCTGAAGGTCATTACACGGTGCTTTATGATGGCGAAGGACAACTAGCTTATGAAGGCGATGCCAAAATCGTCCGCTCATCCCCTGGCAAAGATGTTATTGAAATTCGCGCTGGCAAAGATAAATTCATTCAAGTGGCGTTACTAATAAAACGCTCTGAGCCACGTAACTATGTACGCAATATTCGAGTGCTCCTACCTGGTGGTATCTGCGCCAATAACCCGTTTAAGCGAGTTAATGCTGCCAATCAATGTTCTGGCAACTATCAATCATTTGAAAAATATCATCAACAGATTCTCTTTAATCCTGATTACTTAAAGTTTATGAAAGACTTTAAAGTAATCCGCATGATGAATATTTCAGGGATTACCCGCAACCCAATGAGTCGCTGGACTCAAATGAACCAGATGAGCAAAGCCACATGGGCAGGTTACGAAGGCGCGCGCGGCGCACCTTTAGAAGTGATGGTTAGGCTGGCTAATGTGCTCAACCGTGATGCTTGGTTTAACCTGCCACATGCAGCTGATAATGATTTTGTAAGACGCTATGCCGCTTATATAAAACAACACCTACGTCCCCATCTAAAAGCCTATATCGAATACACTAATGAGACATGGAACACGGCCTTCAAGCAAACGCATTACGCCAAACAAATGGGCGTGAAATTACGCCTAGACCCCGATCCAAATCAGGCAGGACATAAATACTATTCACAGCGCGCGGTAGAAATATTTAAAATATTCGATCAAGTATTTGGCGGCAGTAGCAGGCAAAGGTTGGTTCGTGTAATGGGTGCATGGTCAGCCAATCGTCACCTTGCCCCTGTAGTAATGGGACACAAAGATGCCTACAAACATGTCGATGCCATTGCCATTGCACCCTATTTCTTCGTCCACAAAAAGGCTTTAGGC
>CAYTRF010000107.1:0-5416 GCA_964440065.1 uncultured Cocleimonas sp.
ACACCCCACTTGAATGATAGCTCGTTTTGCTGTTTAAAAGCGTACTAAAATTTATGCAGAGCTCTCCTTGTTTTTTTATACTGAGTGACAATAATGCACGTTAAAAAGAACGAGAAAACCCAATTGACACAGCAAAATCATTATCCCTATTGTCACTATTATCTTTTTCTGAAATGAGTTGAACACCGAGATTCACACTGGTTTTCTCATTGAGCTTTCTTTCGAGACTTAATCCCAGACTAGACCAAGTTTTACCATTGGGTGCTAAGGGATTATTTCCGATACCGTCTTCATTTATCTTGGCATGTTTTAACCAAGTTCGCCAAAAATTACCATTTTTTTGAGAAAACATCGCACCTGCGCTCACCATGCGACTATCTGAATCTATACCGTGACCTAAGGATAAACCCAGATGACGATAACCATCCGTATAAAGACCATGGTTATAAACGATATTATTCCTAGCTCTTCCTTTAAAGCTTCCCGCACTTGTATCAGTCGCCTCAAGGTAAGTACGCCATGAGCCACCACCAAGCAGAGTAGAATAACCCGCTATAGAGCCACCCAAAAGGAATACTTCATCACCTAAAAGAAGCGACCCGTCAACACGGTCTTCGCCGATATATTGACCATAGAACGTATAATGATTTTCTCCTGATAGTGGTAGCTTCCATCGCCAGTCTAAACCTGCTATTTGATTGCCTTTAACGCTTCCTAGTGACCTATCTTGTGGGGTTATTCGAACACTGGCTATTGTTTTTAATAAATCAGAAAAACTTTGGTCTTGACCTTCACCCCCCCATTGAATTGTTCGGTGCAAGCCAACTTCCAGTCCTTTTAAAGGTTTAAAAGTAAACCGTGTTCCAATTAACTTGGCGTTTGGAATACTTCTGTCTGACTCTAGTTTTCCAATAAACATATGAAGTTTATTTGGCCCAATCCATCCAAAGTATTTTTTCATAAAGTTACTTTTGAATGGGCCTGAGCTAACATTTTCTAATGACAAAGAAGGAATTGGGCGAGCATTATTTGATAATATCAAAGATCCATCCCAACCAGGACCCCACCATCGAGACTGCATTCCAACAGTAAATTTCCAGTTCCCTAAAGAGGTGGCAATATACGATTCATCGAAACGCAAAGTATTATCACCTGGGTGATCAGATTTATCGGCAATGGTTGCTTTTAACCTTAAATCGACAACAGAGCTTCCCCATTGACCGTCATAAGAAACTGATGCCTTTTCCCTGCCTTCTGCTGAAAAATCTCGGATCAGCAATTCTTTTGATTGACCACTAGCCGTAACTTTGAAACTAGAACTATAATCTTCTTCAATCAAGCGTTCATTAATTTGATTTAATGCGTTCTTAACAGCCAATGTTACTTTAGATAGATCTTCTGGTTGTTTTAAATTTTGATGGATATCACGTGATGACAGTGGCCAAGTAGTAATAGGTGCATCTAGCAAACCTGCATCTGAAAGCAGTTCTAACTGATGTCTGAGGCGCATATCACCAGCATCTAGCCATGGTTTAGCATAGGTATTAAAAGGAATAGCTAAGAAGGGTATGACACCAAGAACGCAGATATTCTTGATTTTAATGCTTGTAGACATTTTGAACCTGCCATGAAATAAACGAATAAACAAATATGACTATAGGGTTAATTTACTGGCCCTGCCAAAGTAAATGGGATTAATGGTGTTAATCTACTGATGCTTTTTTAAAGTAGCGTTCACAGTAGCGTGAATAGAATCTATTTGATCGGCCACATTGGCATCAATTGGGCTAACATTTTTAGAAGCTAATAGTTCATGTGTAATATTAAGAGCGGCCATCACAGCAACTCTTTCAGCGCCAAGAGCCTTCCCACCTTCTCTAACTTTTTTCATGTTATCACTAACATGTTTAGCAGAAGCTAATAAAGACTCATGTTCACCTTCGGGACAAGAGATTTTATACTCTTTATCCATAATTCTAACGGTAACTGGAACAGTAGACTGATTCATAATTTTATCCTTTAAGAGGCCTTGTCCATAATTTTTAAGCGATCTACCATTGCTTCTACTTTGCCACGAACTTTATCGTTTTTAAGCTGTAATTCTGAGCGCTCTAACATTAGTTCTTTATTATTGTTTTTATAAGATAAATTCTCTTCTACTAGTTTGTTGCACATTGTAATTAATTCATTCACAGAAAACTCAAGCTTCTCGACTTGCGTTGACAGGGGGATATCTGAAGTTTCTACAGTTTTCATGTTCATTCTATAGCACCAGTGAAAATGATGGGGTATGTCAGTATACGAAAATAATGTGTTAAGCACAAAGTACAAATACAATTGTATTAATAATAAATAAGTATTTATACGTAGGAATGTCCAGTAATTAATCGCAGATAAGTATAGCCTAATATACTGATTTTAAAAGAATTAAAATAAAACTGACAAAGCTTGAAATATGGTCTTTACTCTGTGTAAGATGTGTTCGCGTGCTTTTTAATGGTTTTGAAAAATTTGAAAACCAATTATTTTAAACGTAACCACCAAGACAAAATCAACTTGTCGTTGATTAAACAACTATCTTGACAGTTACAAGCCAGAGCATGCACAAATTTTAACCCCCTACAATATATAAAAGAGGTATACCATGAGGAAGAGTTTTTTATTAGGACTTGCAACTGCTGCTATTTTTAGCACTAACGTTCAGGCAGACACACTAGATGATGTTAAAAAAGCTGGCGTGTTAAAGTGTGGCGTTAGTACTGGCCTAGGTGGATTCTCATCTGCTGATGACAAAGGTAATTGGCAAGGTCTTGACGTAGATGTATGTCGTGCTGTTGCTGCTGCCGTTCTTGGTGATGCAAGTAAAGTTAAATACAATCCATTAACTGCGAAAGAGCGTTTCACCGCACTTCAATCTGGTGAAATTGATATCTTATCTCGTAACACGACTTGGACTTTGACTCGTGATGCTTCACTAGGCCTTAACTTTGCTGGTGTTAACTATTACGATGGACAAGGCTTCATGGTAACTAAAGCACTTGGTGTTGATAGCGCACTTAAGCTAGACGGAGCGGCAGTATGTATCCAAGCTGGCACGACTACTGAGCTTAACCTTGCTGATTATTTCAAAGCAAACAAAATGAAGTATAAGGCCATCACGTTTGATACTTCTGATCAAACAATTAAAGGTTTTGAAGCAGGTCGTTGTGATATGTTAACGTCTGATCAGTCTCAGCTTTACTCTTTACGTATTAAGCTAGCTAAGCCAGATACTGCAATCGTATTACCAGAAGTTATCTCTAAAGAGCCACTAGGCCCTGTTGTTCGTCAAGGTGATGATAAATGGTTCAACATCGTTCGCTGGTCTTTAAACGCAATGATTAATGCTGAAGAGCTAGGTCTAACCTCTAAGAACATTAAAGAGATGAAAGATAGCAAAGATCCTGCTATTGGACGCTTAATGGGCGGACAAGGTGAGAAGCTTGGTCTTGATGATAACTGGTCTGCAAATATCATTGAGCAGGTTGGTAACTACGGCGAAAGCTTTGAAAGAAACGTAGGTGCTGGTTCTCCTCTTAAGATTGGTCGTGGTCTAAATGCTCTTTGGAGCAAAGGCGGCATCATGTACGCCCCACCTATTCGTTAATAGGTTTAGTACAAAAAAGAGTCTGCAGATCGCAGGCTCTTTTTTTGTCTCTAAATTAGTGATTTTGTTTTTCGTGCTTAATAGCAAATGAAATTCCTAATTTAGAAGCATCTCAATATGGCTTCTGATTTATTTACTCACCCAACATGGCTTCAAATTTATGAGCGATCCTCGACATAATAGTAGTGAACTACCCAGCAAACCGCCCATTTGGAATGACCCCAAATATCGCGCGATGTTTTTTCAAATACTTTTAATATCAGCACTTGCCTATTTCTTTTATAGCATTATCCAAAACACATTAGATAATATGACGGCACGCGGTGTTTCCACTGGTTTTGGTTTTATGTCGGAGCCAGCGGGTTTCGACATTTTACAGACACTGATTCCTTTTGATTCTACTTATAGCTTTGGTCGCTCATTCCTTGTCGGCATACTTAATACGCTCTTAGTTACTGTGCTGGGTATTGTACTTGCCACCATATTAGGTTTTCTAGTAGGTGTAGCTCGCCTTTCAAATAACTGGCTAGTTTCAAAAATTGCTACGATTTACATTGAGACTTTTAGAAATATCCCCTTATTAATTATAATTATTTTCTCGTATTCGCTCATTGTAGGCAACCTGCCTGCTGTTAGAGATAGCTTCTCCCTCTTTGATAGTTTTTTCTTAAATCAACGAGGTATAAATATTCCCAGCCCGATTTATGAGAGTGGGTTTATCTACACTGCAATCGCTTTAATTATCGGCATAATCGCTAGCTTTGTTCTTAAAAGGTGGGCAAAGAAAAGACAAGAAAATACAGGACAACAATTCCCCGTTTTCTTCTCCATTCTGGGCTTAATAATACTTCTACCAATCCTTGTATATTTTATTACGGGAAGCCCAATTACATGGGATGTGCCTAAATTAGGTCGATTCAATCTACAAGGTGGGGCGACGGTTATTCCTGAATTGGTAGGCTTGCTTCTTGCTCTCGTGGCTTACACGGCAGCATTTATCGCAGAAATTGTTCGCTCAGGTATCAAAGCCGTAAGTCACGGTCAATCCGAAGCGGCACTTTCTGTTGGATTAAAACCGAGCCAAAACTTAAGACTGGTAGTCATTCCACAAGCATTACGGGTCATTATTCCACCGTTAACCAGCCAATATTTGAACCTGTTTAAAAACTCATCATTAGCAGCGGCTATCGGCTACCCCGATTTAGTCGCGGTATTTATGGGAACAACGCTCAACCAAACAGGTCAAGCCGTAGAAATTGTAGCGGTAACCATGGCGGTTTACCTCTTAGTCAGTTTGACTATTTCAATGTTTATGAATTGGTACAACGCCAAAATGTCGTTGGTGGAGAGATAAGATATGTACGTAACCGATAAAATACTTCCTGAATTACCTGCACCAAGCAATTCAAAGGGACTTGTACACTGGCTAAAAGTTAATCTTTTCAATGGTCCGATCAATTCAATATTCACATTGTTTGCAATATTTGTTTTATATAAAGTTATACCACCTGCCATCGAATGGGCGTTTATTGACGCCACATGGTTTGCGGATACTAGCGGTGAATGTAAGCTTGAAAATGGTGATAGAAAAGATGGTGCTTGTTGGGCATTTATCACTAATCGTTTCGACCAAATCATGTATGGTTTTTACCCTGAAGCAGAACGCTGGAGACCAAACCTTGCAGGTATCATGCTGATATTGCTTACCATTCCTCTTTTCTTTGAAAAGATGACTAAGAAGGTATGGCTAGGTGGGTTTATTCTTGTCAT
>CAYTRF010000108.1:0-612 GCA_964440065.1 uncultured Cocleimonas sp.
AGCAGTGAAATTTTAGTCATTTTTACTCGTCATCTGATTCGTGCAAAGGTCTCTTATTACGTGACGATTTTTTGAATGGCATCAGCGGCGCGTCTCACATCAAGGAAGATTAAACCAAGACGAGCTTCAGGCTTCGTGAGTACCGTGACAACGGCTTCAGGGCCTGCATAGGTCATTAAAATATAACCATTTGCACCTTTGATTAGAACTTGCTCTAATGTACCTCTGGCTAATTCTTTAGCAGTACGATCACCTAATGAAAGCATCGCAGCACTCATTGCGCCAACGCGGTCTTCATCCATTCCTGCTGGAAGTAATGAATCCATCATTAAACCATCGGTGGAGAGAACTGCAGAAGCTTCTATGTCAGCACTTGATCCATTCAAGTCACTTAAGATTGAACTAAGCATTTCAGAACGCATGATAAAACCCCTTTTGATATGTCATTTTAATTCTTCTTATTTTAGTATGATTATTTAAAAATATTATGATTTTTATGTATATAAGTATAAAACAATTTTTGCTTAAAAAGTAAGCAAAGCCGATAAAGGGCGCATGTTCTAAATTAGGTTTTACCGTAGCGTTTTACCAGTGACCAGACTAGGCGTTTAA
>CAYTRF010000108.1:641-5403 GCA_964440065.1 uncultured Cocleimonas sp.
GTGAATGACTAAAGAAAACTGATTGTATCCAATATACAAAGGCCAAAAACCAACCTCACTGTTACCCGCGGCATCAATTAACCCCCAAGCGTGTTGATTGAAGCCAAGATTTCCTTGGAGTAATCCTTTATGTCGTTGATAAACCTCAGAAAGATTCGCACTGATTGCCGCTAATTCTTCAGCAGCTTCATGTGGGAATCCTGAGGCCCCCAAATATAGACCGCTGTGCTCTGCCAATAAAACCTTGTTAGAGTCAGAAAGTGAGCTAAGTAGTTCGGTTAAACTATCTTCCAAAGATTCCTCAGGCGCTGTTTCAATCATTTTTTGACCAGAAACCAGTCCTAATGTTTGCATTCGTTGTAACAAATTTAAAGCATCGTCACTTTCTAAATTGCATATATCAGAAATGCTATCAGCCGATAAATCTGGCGTTTCCTCTTGTTGTAACAATTTGAGGAGAACACCACGGGTAACATCCACAACATTGTCTTGTACGGCAAAATAAGCGCCCCGTGGTGTTACGTTAATATATAGATCGTCATTGAGAGTGAACGAAGTCATTATGCTGCTACCTCTGGATCAAGTGAGTAAAGTAAGGCTTGCACTAAGGATGAAACATCTGATTTGTTTCTAGCATCAACATCAAAAATAGCGGCATCAATGGATAATTCATCAAGCCATTTATAGTAATCATTAATATTTGGCGTTTTATCCGTATCCATGTGGGTTACTCCTATCACTATTTCACTGGTATTAAGAAAATCTTTGAAAGCATTGGTATAGAACTTTAAGTCTTGTTGCGGATTTTCTCTAGAATTATCTAGCATGAGTACCAAACCTAATGCGCCTTTAGCTAATATATCCCACATGAAACTAAATCTTTCTTGGCCGGGTGTCCCGTAGAGATGTATTTTCTCTTTCCCACCAATATTGATACAACCATAATCCATGGCTACGGTTGTTTGTGATTTACGGTCTTTGGTCATATCACTAGCGTCTTCATTGGTACTGATAATGGGAGTATCACTCATAGTTTGTATAGCAGTGGTCTTTCCCGAACCTACAGGTCCTGTAAAAATTATTTTTTTGTTTTTGGTCGACATTATCGGGTAATCCTTTTAAGAAGTCGGGAGAAGAAGCCCCTGTTCTTAGTATTAGTAGATTTCTTAATATCCCCATTAAATGATTTGAGTTTTTCTAGATCTTGTTCTATTAGATCTAGTGCTAAAGCACCATTATAAAATGCAAAAATAGAGGATTGTGGAACATGCTCAAGCCAATTTGTAATTTCTAACAAGCTGGCAGCTCCTTTCTTTAAAACGGCCGCAATTTGTATGACATGAGGGAAGGACTCTAGCCGCGTTAAGTTTGGCCAGTGTTTTATTCCAAATTGTTGTTTTAAATCAGTTTTACTGGCTAGTCTCCCGCGAGAGCTTAATAACGCAGTTGTCCAAATAAAAGACTCAATGGTGTGTGAATTATCAGCATCAGTTTCCTGATTTTTTAATAGCATTCTAACTTCGCTGGCATCTAAAATGTGTATTTTAATTTGATCTTTGTTGACTGGCTCGTAACATAGTTTCGCGTAGGCTTCCTCCATGATAGGATCATCACAATAAACAATATCATTGCTTGCATCTATTATAATGACAGTCATGCCAAATTTTAACTGCATAACCTGTTTAGATGCTAGCGACTTTTCTAAAACTTCATTAAAAGTCGCTAATAAATGATCATCTGGGTTATAACTGTTTTTCTTTAAGTCCTTGCTACTGGTGATTCTCGTGCTATCACTGCCACATAATAACGACCAGCGCATTTCTGCTTCGGAGTTGAAGTGTACTTCATCGGTATCATTGCCATCAGAGTCCTTGCTTACTTGAGTAAATAAATTACTGCTTTCGGCTTCATTGCGAATCTCATCTAAAAGCCGCTGTAATTCATCTTCAGCTAAATCACTTTTATCCATAGAGGAGGTGATTGAAATGGATTCTTGAGTTTCTTCTTGGTCAACACTGTTATCTATTTCAATAGTTTGTTCAATAGAATTTGTTTCAGTGATTGTATATGGAATGGCTTCTGGAGTGGCTTCTGTAGAGAGATCATCAGTATTATCAACTAATTCACCCAGTGGAATTTCGCCTAAAAGGGCACTTTCTACTTCTACTAACTTGTCTTCTATTAATTCATCTTGTGCTAGCTCTTCTGTGAGTGGCTCCACAGATAGCTCAGGTGATTCTAAGGATTTTTCATCATTGATATCGAGTACTTTAAGATTAAAATCTTCTGTTATATTTTCATCAGAACTTTCTACTAATTCATCAATACTTTCTTCTAACTCACTCTTTACTAACTCATCTGGTGCTACCTCTTCTGCAAGTGGCTCCACAGGTAGATCAGGTGATGCTACGGGTTTTTCTTTAATAGTATTTGGATTAGCGTCTGATGCTTTAAGACTAAAACCTTCCGCTATTTCTACATCAATATCTTCAACTAATTCACCAATCAGAATGTCTTTTAAATGTGAGTCATCTGTCTCCTTAGGTTCCTCTGAGGTGACTTCTTCATTTGAATCCTTAATAGTTGAACTGTCTGTTGAATCATTATTTTTCTGATTATTTCCACTAAGTAGACTCTCTATTTGATTGCTTTTTGTGCTTGAAATTAACGACTCAAGTAAGTTATCAATTTCACTGTGATCTGACTTATTAGATGGAAGCACATCGACCACTTGTTGAGCAGATGTTAGTAGATCGGCATCAAATGTATCGGCAAGTGCTAGCGTATTATCAACTATCTTAGCTTTTTGTTTTATTTGTGTGACTTCTTTAACATTCTTTTCATTTATCCAATCCCAAAAATTACTAATATTTTCTTCAAATTTTTCATATTCTTCAATTGCCTCAACAACAGGAGTGTTGTTTACAGCGCTATCATTATCCTCGGTTAGCATTTCCTTAATTTTATGACCAGCTTGGGTTAAAGCTTTTGTCGTCAGAGGCTTGGCAACCCAAACAGTTGATGGCAAATCGACTTCGTGGATTGAAATAATAATCCCAGGCTTGTTGGTTGATTCATAAATACTCTGCCAACTTTCTTTAGCGCCTAAAGAATCATAATCAATGATGAAGGCAGCTGCTTTACTAGGGTCAACTTCTTTGAAAAGTGTTTTTCCAGCATTATTAAAGAAAAATTCAAGAATAGCCTTATTCTGGGCACTAATATCAAGTATTCCAATTTTAATTGCTGTGTTGTTATTTAACATAATGATTAGGCCTGATTAATTTCTATTTCTATTTTTGTTTTTATCTAAGAAAAAATCTTTTCTTTTATTTTTTCTAAGGCACTGTTTAATCGACCAGTTTTTTTGTCTTTAGTGGGCTCAATTTGTCTGCTTTCTGAATATCGAAGCAAGTAACTTAACTCTTCTTGTATCATTTTTAAGTCTGCGTTTTCAGCACCTTCTTCCAAGGCTTCCTCAAGAATTTGTTGAGCAACATCTAGTTGACCGTATTCCATACTAGAGCGAGCCTGCTCTAATGGAGATAGAGTATCTTCATTCTCTGTTCTATTAGAGTCTATTAGAACCTGATCTGGGCCGTATAAACCATCAGATAACACCGAGCAAGGTATCCATTTATAACCAATACCTTTGTTAACTCCTAGCTTAATCCACATTGCAAAGTACAGTATTTCTTCACGGCTAAGGTAGGGTAACGATGCTTTGAGCAAACGAATTCTTAGTTGTTCACCAGACTTTTTTAATACGTAGAATAAATCGTGAAGTGAGCCAGCAAGACGTTTAGCATTTTTGTTCTTAATAGCAAAAAACACTCGCTGCGTATGAAGTTTCAAATTCTCTGGATTTCTACGAACAAAATGCGAATAGAAATGCCATGCTGTGTCAGGATCCACCTTCTCTTTAATATTATCGGAAGGAAATATTAAAGGTATTATCGGATGTAATATTGTTGATACTTCACTAGACATTGAATTGCTCTTATTATTATTTTTTGTAGAGACGTTTTAATTAACTGCTGTGTTGTTTATATTATACGATTCAGCAATTATCCCCAATTAGCCTACTTCTTATTTAATCAGACTATAAAGGAAGACGCCTTAATACTGGCTGAACTACGGTTTAGTTGTTGTATGCGTTTTTGTGATAGTTTCTCCCAACATCTTGAATTCCTCCTCGCGGGCGCTACCTTTACGCCATGCAAGGCCAATTTCCCGATAACTCTTTTCACCCAAGGGATAAGTTTTAATATCGGTATTTTTTAGCAAGGACGATTGTTGCGTCATCTCGGTTAAATAAGTCACACCAATATCAGAATCAACCATAGTAACTAGTGTTAGCAAACTGCTGGCGGAAAATCGACTGACTGAATCTTGATTATTAATATTACAGGCAGAAAGGGCATGATCTCTAAGACAGTGTCCATCCTCTAGGAGTAACACGCTTTCTTTGGGGAGTTTTGAAAATGAATATTTTTTAGGGTCAAGCAAATGCGTATTCTTATGGCAAGCCAATGAAAAATAATCCTTAAATAAAGGTAAAAATTCAACATTACTTAACTTAAAAGGTAGGGCGATTAATATTAAATCTAGCTCGCCTTCTAGTAAGCGACGATGCAGTGCTTTTGTTGTGTCCTCGCGTAAATAAAGTTTAAGCTCAGGATAGGTGTCACGTAGTAAAGGTAGTAGCTTGGGTAAAATAAAAGGGGCTATCGTCGGTATCACACCAAGATTTAAACGCCCC
>CAYTRF010000109.1:0-5402 GCA_964440065.1 uncultured Cocleimonas sp.
GCAAAGCGAGATAAAGTTGGAGCGATAGCGACGACTACCCGTAGGGCGAATAAAAATGAGCAAAAGTGGGGGGGGTGTGCTTTTTACTCAAGAAAATGGGTGAATAAGGTGATTGACATTTACATAACACTCTATGATAATGCCGCGTTCCGCGAGTCACTGACTCCTCCTTGCTATAATTTTACGCGTTTTTATTTGCTAAAAATATGGCCAACTTGTCCATAAGGAGAATACTATGAGACATTATGAAATCATTGTTCTGGTTCATCCAGATCAAAGTGATCAACTACCAAGCATGCTTGATCGTTACAAGAAGCTTGTTGAAGACAACAAAGGCACTGTTCACCGCCTTGAAGATTGGGGCCGTCGCCCTCTTGCATATCCTATTGCAAAACTTCACAAAGCACACTACGTGTTAATGAATATCGAAACTGACAACAAAACACTCAACGAATTAGAAGACCTATTCCGCTTTAATGATGCGGTTCTGCGTAATCTAACCATTCGTCGTGATGAGCCAGAAACTGAGCCTTCTCTTTTAAGTAAAGAAGCCGAGAAAAAAGCTGAAAGAAAGAAACAGCGTAGATAACAGACAGGAGAGAAGTTATGGCACACCGTTTTCGTCGCCAAAAATTTTGCCGTTTTACAGCAGAAGGCGTTAAAGAAATAGATTACAAAGATTTAGACACACTAAAAGCTTACATTACCGAAACAGGTAAAATTGTACCTAGTCGTGTTACTGGCACAAAAGCAAGGTACCAGCGTCAATTAGCCACCGCTATCAAACGCGCACGTTTCCTTGCTTTGATTCCTTACACAGATCAACACAAGTAAACGTTTATAGTCAACTAAAATAGAAAACATAGAGAGTAAACATGGCCAGCTTTATTATGGCGGGCCGGATACAAGCAGCTTTTTTTATTGTTATATCCACCCTGATTTCATTGATGTTACCGCCGCTAATAGTATTTAGCAATGCTGCCATTGCGCTGATAACCCTTCGCAGAGGCTGGCAACAGGGAATCATTTATACACTGTTAGCAACACTTACGCTGGTTGTAGTAAGTATTACACTTCAAAAAACAGCTAGCGGTGGGTTAATAGCAGGTGTTACCACTTGGTTACCGATGGTACTTATTGCAAGTGCCTTAGCCATGACAAAGTCATGGAGCAAAACCTTGTTGTTGACGCTGATATTAAGCGCAGTAGGCGTAATATTGTTCCATATCGTGCAACCCGATGCGGTAGCATACTGGAAGCCCGTTTTAGAACAAATGAAGCCTTTGTTGCAACAAGCCTACCAACTTGACGGTGGTGCTATTGATGAAAAAATCAATACTGTCGCAAGTTGGATGACAGGTACATTTGCCGCAGCACTTGCAATCATTGCGATAGTATCGCTAATCATTGCGCGTAATTGGCAATCCATGCTCTATAACCCTGGTGGTTTTGGAGAAGAGTTCCGTCAAATTAGGATTGGTAAGCAAGCTGCCGTGGCATTAATCGCGGGTATCGTAGTTGCTGTACTAAGTAGAAACCAGCTTATTATTGAACTCATAATGGTTGGGCTTGCAGTATTTATGTTTCAGGGGCTATCTCTGGCACATGCCATGATAAACCAGCGAGAAATGAGTTCCCGTTGGCTCATCGGACTTTATGTTTTGCTGTTTTTATTGTTGATACAGATGATTGTATTACTCGCAGCTTTTGCCATTATCGACAACTTTGTTGATTTTCGTAAAAAAGCTACGAATTAGAAAAGTTAATTTAAATTTAAATAAGTAGCTATCTAGCGTGTTTAGATTTTGTTTCAAATCAAGGCGCTTTCGCGCGCAGAATGTGGCGTATACTAATACGTGATCATTCGAGCACGAAAGCAACGATGCTTTTATTAGCTGACGTGAACAAAAGATAAATATCTAGTTAGCTACAATAACAGGTGATAACCATGCAAGTTATATTAATGGAAAGAATTGAAAATTTAGGCGCTCTTGGCGACATCGTTGATGTTAAGTCAGGTTTTGCACGTAACTTTTTAGTTCCACAACAAAAAGCAAAAACAGCAACTAAAGCGAATATTGCAGAATTTGAGACACTTCGTTCTGACTTAGAAAAGAAAGCGGCTGGAGTAACGAAAGCTGCTGAAGATCGTTTAGTTGCAGTTAATGGCCTTGATGACTTAACGGTAGAAATGAGAGCAGGCCCTGGTGGCAAACTATTCGGTTCTGTATCAAATAATGAAATTGCAGAAGCTATCATTGCTCAAGGTGTTCAAGTTGAACGTCGTGAAGTACGTATGCCAGATGGTCCTATCCGTATGCTCGGTGACTACGAAATACTTATCCATCTTTATTCTGAAGTTGAAGCAACTGTTAAAGTGAGTGTTGTTGCTGATGCAGATAGTGATATGGAAGTTGTTGAGAAATCAACCGCCATAGGAACTTTCGTTGATGATATTATGCCTCTGAACTAAGAGCGTTATCACCATCCCAAAAAAAAGTCCGCTTTTAAAGCGGGCTTTTTTTTGTTTAGATTAAATTAGAGTAGAAATCACTCTGAGGTCTCACTCTAATAAAGATTCTTTAATCTTAGCTATATCTAACTTTTCCAAAAACAACTTAGTCGTTTCTTTACCAAACTCCTCCAAACGATCTTTATCTCTATCTTTCAAGGTTAAAGTAACAAGAACTTGGCCTGCGAGGATTAATTTAGTCTCTCTACGGCCATTTTTTGTTTCGACCATACCCTTCTGACGTTTATAACGAAATGGTTTACTGTTTGGATTACTTGCCATCATCATGGGGTTTTTCATCATCATTGACATCATACTCAACAAGGGCGAGTTTGCTGCAATCTCAATCTTCATGGTTTGCTTACCTTTGGAGTACTTTCTCGTCATAACACTTCCACCACCCGCCATTCCTAATGATGTCGTTTCAACATCTTTAGCATCCCAGCCATCAAAGGGTTCTGGTAAAAGCTTAGAATTCTCTTTGTTTACTAACTCTTGTAGTTGAGCCTCGGCAAACTTAAGTTCATCCAGTGCAAGTTTGAAGTCTTTATCTGCGTAAGCATCCAAACCCGATTGAATTTGATCACTAATTTCATCGGCAGATATATTTACGGTTCCTAATGAAACTAATATTGCTAAACCAATTTTTCTTAAGTTACTGTTCATATCCTTCTCCTACGTCATTTAATAATTATTAACTTAAGCGTAGCATGCCAGAGAGATAAGTGCGGAACTGTGATCTTTGTCACAATATGAAAATCAGGTATATTATTTGACCTCAAAACATCCTTTGTTTTTATTTTTAACAACAGAGTCATAATCAAAAACTTTACCATTCATTGTCACATAAACTCCTATTGGCAAACATTGAACAGCGGCTAAAGAAAAGCCAAGGTTAAAATGAGCATCAGAATATTTAAATACATAAGGCACCATAGCACCTACTAAGACGATAGTTTTTCCTAAGCCATTTTTATCTAAATCGCCCAATACTTTTGCTGTATCAACCATGGTATCCGTACCATGAGTGATCACAATTTTATTTTGTTTTGATTTTTCACAGGCAGACGCTATAACACGTCTGTCTTCATCATCCATCTCTAAACTATCTTTTAGCATTAATTGCTGTATTTCTATATCAGCTAGATTTCGCCCAAGCTTTAACATCTCGGATATATGTGATTCAGTAAAGTCCAATTCTCCATTGGATTCATTATAACTTTTATCAATGGTTCCACCTGTTAGCAGCAATTTTATTGTCATAGTTTATCCCACTAAAAATTCAAACGAGGTACAGCCGCCAACAGTTTCTGCGTATAGGCTTCTTGAGGGTTTCCACAAACATCTGCCGTTGTGCCCTGCTCTACAATCTTGCCCGCTTTCATCACCACTGTTTCATCGCTTAAGTACTCAACCACGGCAATATTATGTGTGATAAACAGCAAGGTTAGGTCTTGTTTCTGGCGAATTTCTAATAACAACTGCAATATTTCAGCCTGTACCGAAACATCCAAGGCACTGGTAATCTCATCACAAACAATAAATTCAGGGCTTAACACCAAGGCGCGTGCCAAACCGATTCTTTGGCGTTGTCCGCCAGAAAACTCATGCGGATAACGCCATAAATGGTCGCGCTTTAATTGCATTTCATCTAACACTTTTGCCGCACGTTCCACTCTATCTTCTGGGCTTTCACCAATTCCATGCACTGCCATGGGCTCAGTCAATGCCGTAATAATCTGCAAACGTGGGTTGAGGGAAGATGAGGGATCTTGAAATGCAATTTGCATTCGTGGTCGAATGGGGCGTAATTCTTTTGGGCTTAAACCTACTAGCTCTTGCCCTTCTAATTTAACACTACCAGCAGTGGGCTGTTCTAATTGAATAATGGCGCGACCCATAGTGGTTTTGCCACAACCTGATTCACCCACCAAGGCAAGGATTTTTCCTTTGTGGATTTTTAAATCAACATTATCCACCGCACGCACATAATCCGTGGTACGACGAAACAAACCTGTTTTAATCGGGAACCAGACTTTTAAGTTTTTTATATCAAACAGTACATTTTCACTGGTGTTTTCTGACAGTAACTCACTGGAGAAAATAGCAGGTTTCTCAAGGTTTTCTGGCACTGCTGCCAATAGCTTTTTTGTGTAAGCATGTTGTGGATTGGTAAGTACTTCATGCATTTCACCTTGCTCTACAATCTTACCCTGTTTCATTACCCCGACTTTATCTGCCATTTGTGCCACTACGCCAAAGTCATGGGTGATAAATAAAATACTCATGCCTGTATCACGTTGCAGGTCTTTCATTAATTTGAGTATTTCTGCTTGTACGGTCACATCTAAGGCTGTGGTTGGCTCATCTGCAATTAATAAATCGGGCTTACAAGCCAAAGCCATCGCAATCATTACACGCTGACGTTGGCCGCCTGACATCTGATGTGAATGATCGTTAAAACGACCTTCTACATTTTTAATCTGCACCTGTTTCATTGCTATAATGGCTTGTGCCTTTGCTTCTTCATCTGACATATTTGGGTGGTGCAATTGCAACGCTTCAACGATTTGCTCACCAATACTTAATACAGGATTTAACGATGTCATCGGTTCTTGAAAAATCATGGCAATATTAGAGCCACGGATTTTTCTTAAGTTAGCATCTTCCAGCTTGAGCATATCAACACTTGATTCAGTCTCACCGTTATTCCAATTAAAGTGGATTTCACCTGATGGGTGAGAGCTAATACCTACTGGCAATAATTGAATTACCGATAAAGCACAGATTGATTTACCGCTACCTGATTCCCCCACCAAACAATAGGTTTCACCTTTGTCGATTTGCATACTGATGCCATCGACGGCTTTGATAATTTCTTTTTTGCCTA
>CAYTRF010000110.1:0-2866 GCA_964440065.1 uncultured Cocleimonas sp.
CTCATCATAATGCCCCACACACTCGGTACATTTGTCTTTGTCTATCTCGTAAATCTCATCACCCATGTAAATCGCTTCATTTGGGCATTCAGGTTCACAAACATCACAATTGATACATTCGTCAGTAATTAATAATGACATCGCTAAATCCTACTTAAATTGTTAATTGGGCGCATTTTAACAGTGCTATTGTTAAAAAACATTAACCCTTATCAAACTATGTTTATATTATGTGGGAGAAAAAGACTTTCTCAAGATAGGTCAATAACTAGTACATTTTAAGAGTTTGCTCGATCCATCGCTCGATAAGAGATTGATTCACTAATATGTATCGTTTCTAATTGCTCGCTTCCTGCTAAATCAGCAATGGTTCGCGCTACTATTAAGATTCGATGATACGCTCGTGCGGACAAATTAAACTTATCCATCACTTGCGCTAACAACGCTTCATTCTGTTTAGAAAGCTGGCAATACTGTTCAATTTCTTTATTGCCCAAAAATCGATTGGCTTTTCCTTGGCGCTTTAGTTGAAACTCTCTTGCTGCAATCACGCGGGCACGTACTTGCTCACTGCTTTCGCTATCTTCCTTTGTTTGTAAATCTTCTCGTGGAAGCCGTAAAACTTCTATTTGTAAATCAATTCTATCTAAGAAAGGAGCTGAGAGTTTTGTGCGATAACGTCGTTTTTGTTCCAGCGAACATTCACAGCTTGACTGCGAGTCACAGCCTGCAGGGCAAAAATTCATGGCAGCGACTAGCTGAAACTTAGCGGGATAATTGGCTTGGCGAGCAGCTCTGGATATGGTTATTCTGCCAGTCTCTAATGGCTCTCGAAGTACATCCAAAACCTTACGATCAAACTCGACTAATTCATCGAGGAACAAAATACCGTGGTGCGCCAAAGACACTTCGCCGGGTCGGATTTTCGAGCCTCCACCACCACCTACCAATGCCACGCCAGATGCTGTGTGATGAGGGTCACGAAATACTCTCAACCCCCAATTAACTACATTGAAACCTTGATCACTAATTGATGCAATTGTGGCTGCCTCTAATGATTCAGCTTCTGTCATGGGTGGCATAATGGTAGCAAGTCTCGTCGCCAACATCGTTTTACCTGTGCCAGGCGGCCCGCTCATTATTAAGTTATGCCCACCCGCTGCGGCAATTTCTAGCGCCCTTTTTGCTTGAAACTGACCTTTCACTTCATTCAGGTCAACTGTGTATTCTGGGTTCTCATTTTTTAAAGTTGAGGTGTGAAGGAGTAACTTTTCTGACCCTGCAAGATGATTGCAAATTTGCAATAAATGACCTACGCCATAAACAGATAAAGATCTTATCAAGCCCGCTTCATTGGCATTATCAGTGGGAACAACTAAAGTACGATTAACCGAGTTGACCGCATAAGCTGTAGGCAAAACACCTTTAACCCCCCTTAACTGCCCACCCAGTGATAATTCACCAATAAATTCATATTGATCTAATTTATCTGAAACTATTTGCCCCGATGCCGCAAGAATCCCAAGTGCGATAGGCAAATCAAAACGCCCGCCATCTTTAGGTATATCCGCTGGCGCAAGGTTTACCGTGATGCGCTTGGCAGGAAATTCAAAATTGGAATTTATAATCGCCGCCCGTACACGATCTTTACTTTCTTTAACCGCCATTTCGGGCAAACCAACTATGGAAAAACCAGGTAATCCATTACTCAAATGCACCTCTACGGTGACTTGAGGCGCACTGATTCCATCATTGGTTCGGCTAAAAACTACGGCTAAATTCATATAATCATTTTATCAGATTTAATCAAATCAACTATTAATGCCTGATGAGAGGTTATTCTGATTTGTGCCAAAGCTAACGCGTCTCACTTAGTTCGGCTATGTAAACTGTAAACGTGTACAATCAAAAACTCACTGGTAAGGTTTTATTTTTATGGAACTGGCTTTAATCATAATTGCTGGTATTGGCATTCTACTTTTTGCATTAAGTTACTTGTCCTACTTGTTTACTGGCTTTAAACATCACTTTGTAACAGGGATAATTGCCGCCTTGCCTGTTTTAAATGTAGTGACACTTCCTGCGCTTTGGCATAAAGCGGGTAAAAAGTTTGTTACGGGCTTCCTTGGATTGATTATTTTTGGCGCAAGTTGGCATTTTGGTGCAGATAAGGGAATAAAAAATCTAGTTTCGTCCATCAACGGTAATAGTGAAAAGGTGATTACCAGCACGTCTAATGCAGCGCCTTCTAGCATGATACCACTGTCTTTACCAAACGCTAACGACCAGACAAATAGTACCCAAAAAATACTAAGCAATAATAATCCAAAACCTGCACAAAATATTAAACACCCCTTTATTGATGATGATAAATTACTGAGTTTGCCCAGCAAGGCCCTTTACAAGCTCACATTTGAAACAGTTCCCTTGGAAAGTATTGCTACGTTAAATAACCGCATTGTTAGAATTAAAACGGAAAATGGTGTGACCCGTGAAGGTCGAATCCTTACTATTACTAGTAATATGGTATTAATCAACGCTGGCTTAGATGAACAGGAAATCCCTATTGCAAATATCCTGCAGTTACAACTAATGGTAAAAAAATGAACTGTTTCGTATACCGCAGTAATCATAAAGCAGGCATGTACTTATATCTGGTAGAAAAAGATAACTTCGAAAACGTACCTGAATCTTTACTAAAGTTATTAGGAGATGTTGATTTCTCGTTTGAGTTTGATTTGAGTAAAGATAGAAAGCTAGTAAAAGCCGAGGCGATAGAAGTAGTGCGGATTATGCAAGAAAACGGTTATTTTCTCCAAATGCCACCGCCTAAGAGTGAATTACTGGGGCAAAGAGCAAATTAGTT
>CAYTRF010000110.1:2966-5371 GCA_964440065.1 uncultured Cocleimonas sp.
TCCTTAGTGATGGCACGAAATATCGCTAAAGTTGCTGAAAGTGGCAGTGATGAGGAATTGACTGATGCTATTAAAGAAGTTACAGACTACTACAACGATGAGTTAGAAGTTCATTTCCAACACGAAGAACATACCATCTTCAAACCTCTTTTTCAGGAATATCGTGAACACATCGCATTGGCTACAAAGCTTGTACAAGAACATGGCGCGATGCGGATGCTTATTCCCACGATTACATTAGAGACTGCAAAAAAAGACTTGGCAGATTTTGCAACCGTATTAAGTAATCATACCCATGCAGAAGAGCGTGTTTTATTTCCTATCGTGGAAAAACAATTCACCCGTGAGCAGTTGGATGCGGTGTTGGATTTTAAGCCATTAAATTAGCTGTAGAACATCCGAAAGGAGATCAGGTAATGCTACATGAATAAAGAGGAAATAAAACAAAATGGTGGGCAGAAAAAAACCTTATCATGGTTTTCTCGTTTTTTCTTTGCTTTATTTACAGCCCCAGGGCTTGGGATTTTTTTCGCTTATTTACTGACACTTGATGCAAGTAAGTTTGAAAGCATGAAAGGTTTCGCAATAATGTATTTGGCGATATTGATCACATTGTTTTTATTTGTCGTTCTGCTATTTATTTCACATCTAAAAACGAAGTATGTTATTGCTTTTATTTCAACATTAGGCTGGTTAGTAGTGGTTATGCTAATGGGTTGAAATGCCGAGCTAATCTTCAATTCTTTTCAAAAAATGAGAGCGAGCGAGAAGATAAAGTTGGAGCGATACGTTTTAGAGTTTTTTGCCAGCTATAATCAAGCTATGGCAACGACTCTACAAACACAAAAAACCTTTCTCAAACTTCTTGATCATCTCGAAAACAATATAGTCGGACAACACCAATTAATTGAGCGACTCTTAATAGGTCTATTACGGTGGACACATTTTATTAGAAGGCTTGCCAAGTCTTGCTAAAAGCTCATCCAAATCATTAAATACTTTGCCTCCGAAGCGACGTGTAAAATACTGAAAAGCATGACTGGAATTTCCCATCTGCAACGCTATCAAGTTCCTGTTAATCAGCTGAATAGCTATGAGTTTTCGAGGGAGGATATTGATGATTCCCGCATAGCATTATTAGCGCACGAGCTTGCTGCCAATCTCACTTAGACTCACAAAAAACAAGCGAAAAGGGGGGGGGTGTACTATTATTTCTAAAATTGAGTACAAATAATGGATAAGTATTGAACAACACGAATTACGATATAGCCATTATCGGAGGGGGCATTGTCGGCTGTGCTGTGGCAAGACGAATGACTTTAGCTGGCGCTAAGGTCATTTTGATTGAGAAAGCACCCGATATTCTAGCGGGTGCCAGCAAAGGTAATAGTGCCATTTTACACACAGCTTTTGATGCCCCCGAGCAAAGCCTTGAGCTTCAATGTATGCAAGCAGGTTATGCTGAATACCTTGATATTCATAAAAGTATGAATTTGCCTCTGCTCAAAACGGGTGCGTTACTTGCTGCTTGGTCGCCCGAAGAAGAAGCTAAGTTTGAAGGCATAATGGCGCAGGCCAAAAGCAACGGTGTTGATGATCTAAAGTTGCTGTCATCTGCTCAAGCACTAAAGAAAGAACCTAATCTGGCTAGTCATATTTTAGCCGCGATTGAAGTTCCACGAGAGTTTGTAATTGATCCATGGTCCGCACCTCTGGCTTATTTAACTCAGGCTGTCGAAAACGGTGCGGATACTTTATTTAATACAGAAGTCACTGGTGGCGAGTTTACAGATTGTTGGATTTTGGAAACTAATCAAGGTCAGATCAAAACAGATCATGTGGTGAACTGTGCTGGTCTTTACGGTGATATTCTAAATAAAAATATCTTTGGTCAAGCTGATTTTGAAATACGTCCACGCAAAGGTGAGTTTGTTGTTTTTGATAAAGCAGCCAGTAAATTACTTAAAAATATTCTGCTGCCTATTCCCACCGAGCTTACAAAAGGCATTGTTATTTTCCCTACCATTTTTGGCAATATTGCTGTTGGGCCAACGGCTGATGAACAAGAAAGTAGGGCAGATGCCTCTGTAGTAAAAGAAAATTTGGAAGCGCTGTATGCCTATGGTTTAGAAAAAATTCCTGCCTTAAAAAGCGTGCCTGTCACCGCAACCTATGCGGGTATTCGTCCAGCTACTGAAAAAAAACATTATCGTGTAAAGCACGATGTTGATAATAACTGGATTACTTTAGGTGGTATTCGCTCAACAGGTTTAACAGGGTCATTAGGGCTTGCCCAGCATGTGCAATCTCTGTTTTCTGAGCAAGGCATTCACTTTAAGACGCTCACTTTCCCAACTATTCCAACCATGCCGAATCTAGCTGAGCATGTAGAACGCGATTGGCAA
>CAYTRF010000111.1:0-5357 GCA_964440065.1 uncultured Cocleimonas sp.
ACCACTCTCTTGCCACGCCTCTGGGCTGTCTCCAAGCATCCCCCAACCGTGCAATCGTATGAAACTCTTTTTTTGCGTGATGAACTCCAGATTATTCATAAAGGTTTGGTTTTTAGAATAAGTAGGAATGAAGTTTGCTGGACTATTAACACCATAAGCATACGTTGGTATCTTACGAATCACGTTATCCCAATCTACGGTTACTTTGATACCAGTCACATTTGTATCTACTGTTTTAGCTCCACCGCCACCACAACTAGAAATTAAAATACTGGCAACGAGTAATATAAAAACGTTTATTGTGTTGGACATACTTATATCCTTATGCTGATTTTTCAGAGGTGCATGGCTTTTGTGATTTGCCACGCTATATCATTACAGTACCGTTATATTAGGGTTTTACAACTGATAAGATTTTGACAAATACAATTTAAAAAGTTCAATATTATTTAAGGAACCTCTGAATAAGCGCTTCTACTAATTGTGATTTTCTATACGCGCTAAATCAGCCGAGTATTATGCGTGTAATGATGATACAAAGCACACCCCCCCACTTTTCGTCGATTTTTTATGCAAAACACCTATATTCAACACTCAACAATATTGACAGGAATATCCTTAAGCTGAATGGCTAAGCCACCTAGCGAGGTTTCTTTGTATTTAGTTTGCATATCTTTACCTGTTTCACGCATGGTATCAATCACCTTATCTAAAGAAACAAAATGTTTGCCATCGCTTCTTAAAGACATTCTCGATGCGTTAATTGCTTTCACTGCGCCCATCGCATTGCGCTCAATACAAGGCACCTGAACCAATCCTCCGATTGGGTCACAGGTTAATCCCAAATTATGTTCAATACCAATTTCAGCGGCATTCTCAATTTGTTCGGGTGTCCCACCTAATGCTTCAGTTAAGCCAGCCGCTGCCATTGCACAAGCAGAACCCACTTCACCTTGACAGCCAACTTCAGCACCAGAAATTGAAGCATTTTGTTTAATCAACATTCCAATGGCACCAGCGGTTAACAAAAAACGCACAATGCCATCATCACCCCCTTTTTTATAGGCAGGACAAAAATGCATATAATAATGCATCACCGCAGGAATAATTCCCGCTGCACCATTGGTAGGCGCTGTCACCACTCGGCCGCCTGCAGCGTTCTCCTCATTGACCGCTAGCGCATATAGATTGACCCAGTCCATACTGTCTTGATTAAACTGTTCATGGGTTTCGTGATTAACTAATGATTTGTGAAGCTTTGCCGCTCGGCGCTCAACATTTAAACCACCTGGTAAAATGCCCGTATTTTTACAACCGTTATCGACACACTCTTGCATCGCATCCCAAATTTTTAATAAATCTTGATATATCTCTTCTTTAGAACGCCACATACTCTCATTTTTGAGCATAATGTCACTGATTGAAAGCTTGTGTTTCTTGCACAATCGCAACAACTCTTCTGCTGAATCAAATGGGTATAAAACAGTGGTACTGTTATCTTCTAAAATAGTTTCTTGCTGTTGGATTTGATCTTCATCAACAACAAATCCACCACCAACTGAATAGTAGGTATGTTGATGTAGCACCTCATGCTGTGAATCAAATGCAGTAAATTTAAGCGCATTAGAATGATAATCTAAAGACTCATTTTCTAAAAAAATCAAATCAGTCGCATGATTAAAGTGGATATTCTTTTTATGACAAAGCCTCAATTTTTTTTCAGATTTTACGGCTTCCATTAAAACGTCGATTTTACTAACACTAATTAACTCTGGTTTTTCTCCCGATAAGCCTAAAATCACCGCTTTATCACTACTATGCCCTCTACCTGTCGCTCCTAAAGAACCGTAGAAAGAAACTTCTACGCGTTCAACAAAATCAAGATTAAGCTTACACGCAAACATACGAGCAGCCACCATTGGTCCTACTGTATGGGAACTGGATGGGCCAATACCCATTTTAAAAAGATCGAAAATACTGATAGCCATACTTGTAGTATAGGATAACAAACATGGTATAAACATAAGAAACCAAACATTTTAGATGCTGCTATCTCTTCAGCACAGACAAAGACAAGGGTATACTTATATCATGGCTTATAAGAAATATCCCACCAAGAAAAGACGCTATCCATTTAAGCGCCAATTGCGGCGAAAGCTAAGAAGAATTGCTTTTATGGTGGTAGCCGTTGCAATCATCAGTGGAGTTAATTACTATAAAAATAATTCAGATTCTAACAAAAATCAGGTCGGTAACAATCTAGACATTAACCTAGAACAGTAGAATTCCAACCAGACAAATCAATGAAAATACGAAATTCACTTTATTAAACTACTCAGGCCGACTATCCACCATTAATACATCAAGGTCTTTTTGAGCTTGCTGTGGATTTTTAATATCTTTAGGTTCAAGCATTTCACAGCCATCTCTTATCATTTCAGCGATGGTGACTGGATAAATCATACAATCATCGGGGCGATCAAAATAAATATCACAGGAAACGCGTTGTCGATCAGTACCTTCATCAGATACCACTGTAAGCCAAGGGCATAGCTCGATATTCTTGCCTGTTTTTGGGTCAACCCAAATTTTGCCATCTTTAACATAGTTAGCTATTTTTGGACGAAACACTTCCCAGTATTCAATCTCATTGCTTGAGGCGGATAAACCACCGTTGCTGTATTTAATGCAGCATTTCCCACAGGAATTACATTGTTTCATTTTGAATCAGCCCCTACAAAAATCGAGCTCACCTAAAAACCACTGACTGAATCATTATCCACAGGCAAAGTATTTCGATTAACCTGTTCTACTAAATGAATAACTTTAGTCGCATTCGCTTCTTTAAAGACACCCAATAAACCTTGATCGTGAATATTGGTAAAAGGTGGCTCAAACAACATCGCTTTATCGATGGTGCCGTTGGTGGTGAGGAAGCTAATAATCGTATTAATAAATGTCATCTGATCAGCACGCAAATTACCTGCACTAATAAAATCCGCAAATGCCTCTTGTGCAGCATTTGCATCTAAACCAATAATGCTACGCACAAACTCCCCTAACGGTTTCTCACCATAAGTCTCGATGTACTCTTGTTTAGAACCCACGGTTTCACCATCAAACAATAGGTTTTCCAACGATTGTAGCTCGGTTTCTGTAATCGGCTTATTAGTTTTTAGTTTATGAATAACCAAATGATCACTATTTCTACGCAGATACGATTCAACACGGTCTTTATAGCTTTGCAGTTTTTTATACTCAGGGATAACATCCTGCTCTTTGATCCCAT
Source organism: uncultured Cocleimonas sp. (assembly GCA_964440065.1). Classification (GTDB taxonomy): domain Bacteria; phylum Pseudomonadota; class Gammaproteobacteria; order Thiotrichales; family Thiotrichaceae; genus Cocleimonas. The sequence goes on from CAYTRF010000111.1 coordinate 3,290, forward strand.
CGTACTCAATGGTATCTTCAAAGGTCGTTTCCACAAGTATTTGTGATTCTCTGTCGATGTATTTCATCAGGTCACGCAATGCTGTTCTAACATCATCCAAACGATTAACCGTAATGGATTGCCAAAACACTTCTGATTGCACATCACGCAACATGGATTGCTGTGTTTTAACCTCAGGAATATTCAATTTTTTAAGCAAGTCCGCAGATAAACCATGAATTTTAAGTACCAAGCTTTCTGTGTTTTGGGCACTATTTAACAACGCCAGTTGAAAACGCAAAATCAGCACATCAAAGCGCTTGGCGTGTTCATCATCCTTCTCATCGGCTAAAATCAAAGCCGACAAATGCGTATTAATATCCAGTTGATCGCCTTTAGTGAGTTTTTGCCAACGGTCTTTGTTGCTAAATTCAACCACCGTTCGCAGTTTTGCCTTCACCACAAAGCGTTCTTTATTAAGCTCCGCCACCAGTTGATGTAGCTCATTAATTGTGCTTTCAGCCAGTGCGCGTTGTTCGTCGGTGCTGCTGTACTCTTCTCGAATGGTGACGGCCAGTTCTAGCTTTGCTTCAAAAACCTGCTGGGTTAGGCTTTTAACCGCCCTGCCTTGAATACCATCAGGATTTTCACCAAAAAATTCAAAATTCTGGCAGAAATCAAAAATGACGAAGTGTTCTTTATCTTTACCAACACCAAACAAATCAGGACATAAACGCGTACCGCGCCCAATCATTTGCCAAAATTTTGTTGTTGACTTGACGGCCTTAAAAAACACCAAATTCACCACACGCGGCGCATCCACGCCGGTATCCATCATGTCCACAGATACCGCAATCTGCGGATCATTCTCGACATAATGATCCACAAAAGTCTCCAACAGGCTCTGCGCCTTGGACTCATAATTATCAATCACACGTAAAAACTTACCCGAATATTCAGGGTAATTTTTATTAAAACGCTTCTCGATAAACATGGCATGGTGATGATTTTTAGCAAAAATAATGGTTTTACCCAGCTTTTCGCCACCTTGTACCTTTATCCCATTGCGCATCAAATGGTCTAACACTTTATCCACAGTATCCGTATTAAACAGCCATTTATTTAAAGCCGAACTGGAAATCTCCTCGGGTGCTTCACCTGCGGTTGGGTCGCCGAATTTCTCTTCGTATTGATCTTTTTCAGTATCCGTTAATTCATTGTATTTCACCCCTTCGCGTATAAAGCGCAAAGGCACAGTAATCGCCTTGGGTGGCACTAAAAAGCCTTCATCAACTGCGCTATTTAGCTCATAGTTAAAGGTTGGGTTATCATCCTCAATACCAAACAGACCATAGGTATTATGATCGACTTCTTTCTTCGGGGTGGCGGTCAAACCAATCAACAACGCATCAAAGTAATCAAAGATAGCCTTGTATTTTTGATAAACCGAGCGATGCGCCTCATCAATGATAATCACATCGAAATGGCCTACGCCATAAAAGCGTTCGCCAGCTTCGCCCATGCCATCGATACGATTCATAATTGTCGGGTAAGTCGAAAATACCAAGCGTGTGCCAAGATCTTCTTTTTCTTTGGTTAAATCAATCGCCGACAAATGCGGTAAATGTTCATTAAAGGCATTCTTGGCTTGTGTCACTAATGCATTACGATCCGCTAAAAACAACACGCGTTTCGCCCAGTTACATTTGGTAAACATATCCAGTAATGAGGCAGATGTTCGGGTTTTACCGCTACCTGTCGCCATTACCAATAAACTTTCCCTCGCCCTACCGCGAAGCACACCCCCCCACTTTTCGGCTGTTTTTTGTTCTGCTTCTGTTAGTTCTACTACAGTTAGTTCAGTAACCGTATTTTCAGCTACACGCTTAATCGCCTCAAGTTGATAGGCACGGTTGGTAATATCTTTATTCACCTCAAACGCTCTAATATCAAGGCGGGTTTTGCGGCGATCAATCAATAGCTGCAATTCGTCTTTACTATAAAAGCCCTGCACTTCACGTTCGGGGTAAAACTGGTCATCCCATAAAAAGGTTTCAAAACCATTGCTATAAAAAATAATCGGGCGTTG
>CAYTRF010000112.1:0-5352 GCA_964440065.1 uncultured Cocleimonas sp.
ATATTAAACAGTTTATTTAACCACTTTTAAGGAGGGACGTTTTGATTTTTTCTTGATGCTTTTTTTAGGCTTGATAACACTTTTTTGTTTTTTATTATCGATTGATATCGGGCCTTTGGGGTCTGTCGGTGGCGTGTCATTTTCCGCTTCTATATCAAAGGACATGCCTTCGCCATTTTCAGTAGCATAAACGGCCATTAAGGCATTCATAGGCGTAAATATATTGTATGGTTTACCGCTAAAACGGGCGCTAAAACTCATGCCATCTTTATCGATAACGAGGTTTTGAGCAGCTGAAGGGCTGATATTCAGTATGATTTTTCCGTCATCAACAAACTGTCGAGGCACTAAAACCTCAGGGTTATCCGCAAAAATTACAACATGCGGAGTAGCATCATTATCTACAATCCAATCATAAATGGCATTTACTAGATAAGGTTTATTTGAAGAGAATTCCATACGTTAGCCAATATTATCAATATGCATTAAATTTGAACTACGGACGAATTGCTTGCTCTGCCATGGTCAAAGATAACTGAAATAACTCCCGTGAAAAGACAGTATCCATATAGTCACGAATTGGTTGAGCATCCTCACCCTCAGGAAGATCAATACCGTATTTTGGTAAACGCCATAAAATTGGAGCAATAGTAGCATCTATCAAAGAAAAGTCATTACTCAAAAAATAAGGCTTAATAGCAAACACTTCGGCAGCCGCTAAAATACTTTCTTTAAGAATGATACGTGCTGTGTCCATGCGCTCTTGTTCGGTACTTTCTAGATCATCAACGAGAGATAACCAGTCTTTTTTGATTCTAAATAAAGTAAGGCGAGTATGTGCGCGTGAAACAGGGTCAACAGGCATTAAGGGTGGGTGCGGGAAGCGCTCATCCAAGTATTCCATAATGACGTGTGAATCATATAAAACTAATTCACGATCTACTAAAGTAGGTGCGGAGTTATAAGGATTAAGATCAGCTAAATCTTCAGGTTTATTGTTTGGCTCCATTTCAATAATATCGGCTTGAATATCTTTCTCTGCCAAAACGATGCGCACACTATGACAAAGTGGACAATCTGGCAACGTGAAAAGGGTCATAACCGAACGGCGATTTGCAACTGATGTCATTCAAACACTCCTAAAACTAAACGGACAAACAAAATGGGCTGTCCAAAATGAACAGCCCACGGATATTATACTAGAAATCATTATTTTGATAGTAGCTATATACTTAATTGGTGCTTAGATTACTCCTAAAACGTGTCAGTTCAAGGCGAAAAAATTGAGTTTACGAATCGTAACTGCATTTTTTCAACGAAGAAAATAACAAGATTTTAGGGGTGAACCAAAGACTTAATTAATAGCCTATTAATGGATGTCTTTCCAATACTCTTTTTCTAGCATTACGGCGACGATTAAGAACAATACAAGAAATAACAATACCATCACACCAATCGTCTTACGAGACAACTGTGCAGGCTCACTTGCGTAAGCTAAGAAATTAGTTAAGTCTTTAACAACAACATCGTACTCACCTGCTGATAATTTACCTGGCTTTGACAAAACAAGCTTTGGTGCACCATGATCATCACCATGTGCATGCTCAAGTGTTTGATAACCTTGTAAATCAGCTAATACATGGGGCATACCAACATCTTTAAAGATGGTGTTATTAACACCCATTGGACGTGAATCATCCAAGTAAAAACCTTTTAGGTATGAATAAATCCAATCCGCACCACGAGAACGAGCTACCAAAGAAAGATCCGGAACATTCGTACCAAAGGCTTCTTTTGATGCTTTTTCAGAATAAGCTGTTTTCAATAAAGCACCCACTTTATCTTGCTTGCCATTTTCATCACGCGTGAAAATAAGTTTCTCTTTTAGCAGGGTCGCAACATCATCGGCGCTAAAGCCAGCCTCTTCATTTAATCCAATATCTTCAGCGATACGATTATAGCGGTTAAATTCTAATGAATGGCAACCCAGACAATAGTTTACGTAGTACTTAACACCACGCTGAAGGCTCGATTTATCATTCAGGTCAACGTTAGCACTTAAAAGAGGAACACCATGACTTGAACTACCGACACTCTTAAGCACACCAATAACAAGAATGGGAACGATTAAGAAAAATATCCATTTACGTATACTATTACTCATGTTGTAACCCTCTCTGGAACTGTCTTCTCAGCATTACAGCCACTTGAGAAAAATGGAAGCAACAAGGTTAGCGCCAAGTAACCTATTGGCCAAATTAACTGCCATTTGATTTGTTCAGCCGTTGATAGTGGATCAGCACTCGAATCTGGAATCAAAAATCTTGCTCCCTCAGGAAAGCGCCAGAAATCGATACCAATAATAATTGCCGCTAGAACAAAGAACCAAATCAAATAATTGCCCCGATTAGTACTGCTATGCGCAAAAATAACCGCGAAGAATAAGAAATAAATCTCTGTCATGCGAACACCCATTTCTTTATATTCGGGTGTAACTGCTTTCACACCCAAGTAACCAAGAATAATGAAAACGGCTGCAAAGATTGCAAGGTTCAACATATGAGCTGTATTACGGTAGCGCCATGATTTAATCGGATTACGATCAAGCCAAGGCAGTAAGAACAACATAATAATCGCACCAAACATGGCCACTGTTCCCATAAAGGGTGACAAGGTAACCGCACGTAAAACCGTATAGAACGGTGTGAAATACCAAACAGGGGCAATATGCTCAGGTGTCTTTAATGGATTAGCAGGCTCAAAGTTGGCATGTTCAAGGAAGTAACCACCCACTTCAGGGATAAAGAATATGACCGAAAAGAACGCCATTAAGAAAACCACAATCGCAGGAATGTCATGCACCGTGTAGTAAGGGTGGAATGGAATGCCATCAAGAGGTATTCCTTTCTCATTCTTAAGTTCTTTGATCTCAACACCATCAGGGTTATTTGAACCAACTGTATGCAAAGCAACAATATGAACAAACACCAAAGCCACTAAAATCAATGGGACGGCTGCCACATGGAAGGCAAATAAACGATTCAAGGTAGGATCAGATATTACAAAATCACCACGAATAAACAGTGATAGACCTTCACCAATAAAGGGAATGGTATTGAAAAGGTTGATAATTACCTGTGCTCCCCAGAATGACATTTGCCCCCAAGGAAGTAAGTATCCCATAAAGGCTTCAGCCATTAAGACTAAATACAGCGTCATGCCTATCAACCAAACTAGCTCTCTTTTTCCTTTGTATGAGCCGTACATCAAGCCGCGGAACATATGGAAGTAAATGATAATAAAGAAAGCCGAGGCACCCGTGGAGTGCATATAACGGATAAACCAACCACCTGGTACATCACGCATGATGTATTCAACTGATGCAAAGGCTAGCTCAGTATCAGGTTTGTAATGCATGGTAAGGAAGATTCCAGAAACAATCTGAATCACTAATATCAGCATCGCCAATACACCAAAGTAATACCAAACGTTAAAGTTTTTAGGAGCATAGTACTCCGACATGTGTGCTTTCCACGTATCAATCAGTGGGAAACGCTCATCAATCCAGCCTAATACGCCGGTAGCTTCTGTTGTTCTTGGACTATTAGCCATTATGCAGCACCTCCATCTTCACCAATTAGGACGACATCATCACTCTTATAAAAATGAGGAGGAACAACCAAGTTTGTTGGTGCGGGAACATTTTTGTATACGCGACCTGCAAGGTCAAAACGTGAACCATGACAAGGACAGTAAAACCCGCCTTTCCAATCTGCACCTAAATCAGCAGGAGCCAATTCTGGGCGATAGGTAGGAGCACAACCTAAATGCGTACAAATACCAATCAACACCAACATCTCTGGTTTTCTAGAGCGATCAGCGTTGGTAGCATAACCTGGTTGTTGCGCAACAAGTGAATCAGGATCTGCAAGCTTAGAATTAATACTCGGTAGATCAGTAAGCATTTGCTTTGAACGCTTAATCAACCAAACAGGCTTACCCTGCCAGATTACACTAAGCTTTTGCCCATCTACTAATTTACTAATATTTGCTTCGGCAGGTGCGCCAGCATTTAATGCTCTAGCACTTGGCATCCATGAAATTAGTAGCGGCGTAGCAAAAGCAGCAGTACCAGCGGCCCCGACAACAGAGGTAGCCGCAATTAGCATGCGTCTACGCTTTACATCTACTGTATTCGAATCAGAATCTGACATGATTCATGTTCTCCACATTTTAAATTGATATCAATAAAGTGGAATTAGTATTCACTAATGCGCACTTAAAAAACGGCAGTATCGTCGCTCAACTAGCTAAAAAGGTCAAGCAAAAAACCCACAAACACCTCTATTAATTCGGTATTCCTTCTGGCAACACCAAATTAAGTACCAATGCATGGTCACGCTAAATGCTTATTATTTTTAAAATGACCAAAAAATACCCGCATTAGAGCGGGTATTTTAGTCATCCAACAGCGGATTAACCTAATCTATCCTTAACCGCATTTACAACCGCATCACTTGAAGTAGCAGCTATTGTAAACAACAGTCCTTTAGGCTCATAGTAGCCCGCTAGAGGTGCTGTCATTTCATCATAAGTATCAAGACGCTTGCTGATTGCTTCAACCGTCTCATCAGCCCGCTGAATCGTTGCGCTACCACACTTATCACAAACACCTTCAACTTTAGATGGCATGCTTTTAATATTGTAAATTGCCTGACAATCCGTGTTTTCACAAGTGCGACGAGTCGTTAAACGATCATAAATAACATCACGAGGTACATCTAGGTTTACCACAAAGTCAAGCTTCACACCGATCTTATCCAACAATACTTCTAGTGCTTCAGCTTGTGGAATAGTACGCGGAAAGCCGTCAAGCAAGAAACCATTCTTACAGTCATCGTCTAATAAACGCTCACCCATAATATTCATAATTAGCGCATCAGGAACGAGATCACCCGCATCCATAAAACCTTTTGCTTCTTTACCAAGGTCAGTACCCGCTGTTACTGCACCACGTAAAATATCACCTGTTGAGATTTGTACTGAACCATCAACTTTAGTTAATAATTTAGCCACTGTACCTTTACCTGCACCTGGCGCGCCTAATAAAATGAGTTTCATATGTTTTTCCTAATGTGTTTATAGAGGGTGTATAATATTAAAAATATTTTGCTGGCAACATTCTAAAGGGATCAAATATTATGTCCAGTTGTTTTTTAGTATAAGTGGGGTCAGGAAGAAGTAGAGTCAATGTCAATACTGGTACTTTCACGGATTTCCCTTTAATAAGTCTTTACCTAGGAGCCTGTCCGAGAACTAAGAATCTACTGCAAATCCCATAAACATTATAAG
>CAYTRF010000113.1:0-3838 GCA_964440065.1 uncultured Cocleimonas sp.
GCTTTTGCTAATGCAATTGCTTTTGCCAGAAAAGAGGTAATAGATAATGTGCCACAACATATTGAAGAGCACCTACAAAAGCATCTAGTCGATTAGATTATTCGTTTGTATATCTGGCTCGTAAAAAAGGTATTAAATAGTGATAAATTCAAGAATTACAGGAACAGGAAGTTACTTACCTGAAAAAATCCTAACAAATCACGACCTTGAAAAAATGGTAGATACCTCTGATGAATGGATTGTCGAGCGCACCGGTATCAAAAAACGTCATATTGCTGCAGAGGGGCAAACCACCTGTGACTTAGCAGAGTTTGCAGCAAAGCGCGCCATGGAAATGGCAGGCAAAACAGCGGATGAGATTGATCTTGTTGTGTTTGCAACCACTACACCTGATTTAATTTTTCCTAGTACCGCCTGTTTATTACAAAAACGCTTAGGTATTGTAGGTGGAGCAGCGTTTGATATTCAAGCTGTCTGTACGGGTTTTGTTTATGCCTTAGGTGTTGCAGATAAATTCATTAAAAGTGGTACGCATAAATGTGCTTTAGTCATTGGTGCTGAAACCCTGTCGAATATTCTAGATTGGACCGATCGTTCTACCTGCATTATTTTTGCAGATGGTGCAGGCGCTGTTGTCTTAGAAGCCAGTGAAGAACCTGGAATACTTTCCACTCATTTACATGCTGATGGTAAATACGATGAATTACTTCGCACCAAGGGTGGTATATCAAAAAACAAAGAGCTACTTGATTCAGGCGGAGCTTATGTTGAAATGCGTGGCAATGAAGTATTTCGTATGGCAGTAAATACTCTAGGTCGTATTGTTGATGAGACATTAGAATACAATAACTTGAAAAAATCCGATATTGATTGGCTAGTACCTCATCAAGCTAATATTCGAATTATTAAAGCGACGGCTAAAAAATTAAAAATGTCGATGGATCATGTTATCGTCACTGTTGATGAGCAAGGCAATACATCAGCGGCATCAGTCCCACTTGCTTTAGATACAGCCGTGCGGGATGGACGTATTAAACGTGGTGAAACTATTTTATTAGAAGCATTTGGTGGTGGATTTACATGGGGTTCTGCTTTAATCAAATTTTAGTGTGAGAATAACTTCCCATGCTTCAACCACTTCTACGCCTCGCTACGCGGGACTCTGCATACTTTTTTGGCTCTTGGTGAGCCTTAAAAGCAACACCCCCCCACTTTTAGCTGTTTTTTTGTGGAGGGGGGCAAAATATGCCTGATTCACAACAAAAATTTGATAGTACAACCTTCCTAAAAACTGTCCCGCATAAGCCCGGGGTTTACCGAATGATGTCGGTTGACGATAAAATTCTCTACGTTGGCAAAGCTAAAGATTTACGAAACCGCGTATCCAGCTATTTTCGATCCAATCTAGTTAACTCGCGAATCTATTCGATGGTTAAACAGATTTGTGATGTGCAAATCACCATCACTAGTACCGAAGCTGAGGCTTTGTTACTGGAAAGCAACCTGATAAAAAAACATCATCCACGATACAATATTTTACTGCGCGATGATAAAAGCTATCCATACATCTATCTATCCAAACACCAATACCCTCGGCTGACCTTTCATCGTGGTGCAAAAAAAGCTAAGGGACAATATTTTGGTCCGTACCCTAGTGCAGGGGCGGTACGTGAAACGCTAAATTTATTGCAAAAGCTATTTCAAGTTCGACAATGCGAAAATAGCTATTTTAGTAATCGCTCACGACCTTGTTTGCAATATCAAATTCAGCGATGTACCGCGCCGTGTACCAATGAAGTGAGTGAGCAAGATTATGCAATGGGTGTGCGTCATACCATCCAGTTTTTACAAGGAAAAAGCCAACAAGTCATTGATGATTTAGTACGACGTATGGATGACTCATCAGCAAAACTAGCGTTCGAACAATCGGCATTGTATCGAGATCAAATAGAAAAGCTACGCCAAGTTTCGCAACAACAAAGTATCAGTGGCGGGCAAGGTGATGTGGATGTGATTGCCTGTCAATTTGCTTCAAATGTTGCCAGTGTGCAGGTGTTGACTATTCGTAAAGGAAATAATTTAGGCAATAAAAACTTCTTTCCAAAAATACCGACTTATTATGAGGGCTTTGAGGGGAAGGGTGAAAAAAATCAGGAACTCAATGAATCCATCGTTCTTTCATCTTTCATCTCTCAGTATTACTTAAGCCGAGAAATTCCCAGCGAAATACTATTGAGTCACCAGCCCGATGAAAAAGACACACTAGAAGAAATGTTAGGTTTAAAAGCGGAGAGAAAAATAGCGCTATCGTATCGTTTGCGTGGTGATAGATCACGCTGGGTGGATATGGCGAAACGCAATGCACAGCATGCTTTGAACACGCAACTTGCATCTAAAGCAGGTATTCAAAAGCGTGTTTTAGCACTGCAAAGTGAATTGGATTTGGATTATATTCCTGCGCGGATGGAATGTTTCGATATTAGCCATACCATGGGAGAAGCAACGGTTGCATCCTGTGTCGTTTTTGGTTTAGAAGGCGCGATTAAATCAGAATACAGGCGCTACAACATCAATGATATTGTTGGCGGTGATGATTATGCTGCGATGAAACAGGTGTTACAACGACGCTTCAAAAAAGCAGCAGATGGGGAAGGAAAACTGCCCGATATTTTATTTATCGATGGGGGTAAAGGGCAAGTCACGCAAGCCATTGATGTCTTATCTGATTTACAAATTAGTGGTGTCGATATTATCGGAATTACTAAGGGAGAAGGGCGTAGACAGGACATGGATAGCCTAACCATAGGCAAAGAAAAATTATTCTTACCAGCGCATTCAAGTGCGCTACACTTAATCCAACAAATTAGAGATGAAGCCCATCGTTTTGCAATTACAGGGCATCGTCAACGCCGACAAAAAGCACGTAATACGTCTCCTTTAGAAGGTATTGCGGGTCTTGGCCCAAAACGTCGTCAAAGCCTGTTAAAACAATTTGGTGGAATACGGGCAATAACGCGCGCGAGTGTCGATGAATTAAGCAAAGTAAATGGAGTTAGTGCGTCACTTGCACAAAAGATTTATGATATATTTCATTCTTAAATTAGATTGTGCGTTCGACATATACACTCATATGCACCCACAACAAGGGCTAAAAATAAATTTTGATTTTTAATCTACCTATATTCCTAACCATCCTACGAATTGCAGCAATCCCTCTGGTGGTTTTGTTTTTCTATCTTGAAATGCCGTTAACCAGTGCAACCATTTTTGGTTTGGCTGGTCTTACCGATTTTATAGATGGCTATCTTGCTAGAAAATACAACCAAGAATCTCGTTTTGGCGCATTTTTAGACCCTGTAGCAGATAAACTTCTCGTTGCGGTTGCCTTACTTTTAATAGTTGAGCGTGAAGGTCAATTCTGGATAACCATGGCAGCTATTTTAATTATCTCTCGCGAAATTACTATTTCAGCCTTACGGGAGTGGCTGGCTGAAACAGGTCAACGTGCTAAAGTAGCAGTTTCCTATATCGGTAAGGTAAAAGCAGTAACTCAGATCCTTGCCTTGATTTTTTTACTTTATAATCAGGATCTTTTTGGGCTACCTTTACGAGAAGTAGGCTTGGTTCTCTTAGCTATCGCAACTACCTTGACGGTCGTTTCACTGTGGCAGTATTTGCGAGCTGCTTTTACTAAAGAGATTCCTTAAGGGACGTCCCTTAATAGCACATCATTTGAATGTTTTTGCAAAAAAACAGGAGAAAAGTGGGGGGGTGTACTTTACGTGATAGGTAGAACTAGATAAAGTAGAGTAAAACAAAATACCAAAGGAAAGGATTA
>CAYTRF010000113.1:3856-5348 GCA_964440065.1 uncultured Cocleimonas sp.
ATAAAGTAATTATTGTAGGAAATCTAGGTCAAGACCCCGAAGTAAAATACATGCCCAGTGGTGGTGCAGTCACCAATATCAGCATTGCAACTACAGACTCTTGGACTGATAAATCATCAGGTCAAAAACAAGAACGTACTGAGTGGCATAGAGTTGTTTTTTTTAATCGTCTTGCTGAAATCGTTGGTGAGTATCTTAAAAAAGGTTCACAAGTTTATATCGAAGGAAGTTTACGCACACGTAAATGGCAAGATCAGAATGGACAAGATAAGTACACAACTGAAATTGTCGCCAGAGAAATGCAAATGTTGGGAAGTCGTGCGGGTGGCAGTAGTGATTTTCAGCAAAAAAGCGCACCACAACAATCTAGCGCTCCCGCATCACAAAATGCGCCAGAACAACAAACGTCGGCACCACCACAGAATTTTGATAATTTTGATGATGATATACCGTTTTAGCGAATACTTTCGTATAGCCGTAAAGATGGTCAAACATTAAAAAGCCAGCATTATGCTGGCTTTTTAATGTTTAGTAGTATTAGCCTTAATTATTTACCGACTGGCAACACCCCGAGTAAAATTGACGATTAATGGTTGCATTCACTTTATAGGGAAAATTAGTTCTCGCTAAACCATTGCTACAGGCATCCGTTTTCTCTAAGTTCACATCAACGACATTTCGTCCTTTGTTTCCACCCATACTCATACGAACTTTATTGGGCGTAGCCCAGGCATGATAATTAATGGGTAAAGAAAAACTTCGGCCAGATTTAAGGTTTACCTGCATTTTTTTGTGCGTCATGTTTAGCTTTAGGTTCCAAGGCTCAGGTGAGCTTCCCGAACAGTTTAGAATCTTTCTTGACTTGTTTCCTGAAAAAGCTGTTTTAACCTCAAAAGCTGAGTCTTGTACAGGTTGGTCGTAGCGGTCTCCACCAAAAGCACTCGGTATCTGATTTGACATCTCACTGGTGCTTCGTGTTACGGCAGTGATCAAGCTAGCTGATTGTGTTGCAGCATTTTGAGTATTTACATTTCTAGACTTTCGTTTAGCATGTAATAAAACACCCGTTTTTTTCAAGTAACGCCCGTTAACCCAGCCTTTCTTCTTATTCCAAGTCACTTCAAGCCATTTTTGCCGACCAATTAACTTGGATTTTCCTGTTTCGATAAGGTCTTTTGCGCTAGATGGCAATGAAACCTTGATGCGAGACTTTGAACTGGGCCATGCTCTTAGGTGTAACTTTCCAGCATTAGCGATATTGGTAACTTTAAATATTTTTACTTTTGATTCGTCGTAAGCCATTGATATATTTACATCAATTGTTATTAGTAATAGTACGACGAACACAGATAGACTTATCCGTTTCATGGTATTTCCCCTTTTTTTTGTGCAACCCCAATAATATTATATCCCTACTTGCGGTATATATCAAATAAAGCACTTTAACTTAACCAGTCTAAGTTATTGTCAGTTATGATTTTTCATATCTTTT
>CAYTRF010000114.1:0-5318 GCA_964440065.1 uncultured Cocleimonas sp.
TTATGGTGATTATAGCTACTCATTAATGATATTAAATTGCGTATAAGACAGATGGCGGAAATAAGTTTGAGCCATTAAATGATGACTTTACAGAAGTTTTTAAAACCTCAGTATTGAGTGTAGATTCTCGTCTGATCAATGAAGAGCTCATATCATGTATTTGTTTTTTTATAGCTTCACCAGACTTCATAGCCATTAAGCGTGCAACGATTTCCATTTGTACGTCCACATCTGTTGATGTCAAATCCTCAAGAGATAATTCCCCATCGTTGATGAGCTGGGTAACTTTATCCGCGTTAAAATAAGCAAGTAAATCATCATCAAATTTGTTATGAATGGAAATAAAAGGATTGCTGCAGTCAAGCCAAGCATTAATGTAGATATTCATGGTTAAAGATTTCATCTTGTACCTGTTTTTTATTTGTGAAATTTAAGATCTTTGTATGAGAGTATGATGAAGAGAGTAAAGTTATTTACTCCGTCATTATTTCGTGCAAAGGTCTCAAGTAAAAAATATCTGGCTAGTACGACTAGGAGGCGCGTATTGGCTTGATAAAGATAAGGGATTTTATGTAGCTAAAACCCTTATGTCGCCGCTAGGAACGCTGTTTAATTGATCATTTGAATTTTCAGCAGAGGTTAAAATAAGCTTTCCTCGTCTTGTTATGGAAAGTAGATATTTTTTTTCTGCGTGCAAGAGAAGGGCCTTTTTATTGCCCTGCATTATGTCACTGACTTTCATGCGATTTAAATTTGTCTGTTTCATCTCTACCAATATGATTATTAAGTGCTCTTTATAATAATGATTATCATTTACATTGCAACTCTTTTTTTATCAATGGTAACTTTCAGTTACAACCTTCTTACGATAAACTGATCCATTCATATTATTGCTAGGAGGTAATTTCCCGTGGATAGAAACGATATTAAAGATGCAGGTTTAAAAGTAACCAAACCAAGAATCGAAATATTAAAACTTCTTGAAACATCTGAAAAGCAGCACTTTGGTGCGGAAGAGATTTACCATGAGCTACTATCAAATGGTATAAAAGTGGGTATTGCCACAGTATACCGAGTACTCACCCAATTTGTCGCAGCTGGATTGATTATCAAACACAACTTTGAAGGGGATCAGTGTGTGTTTGAACTTGATCGTGGCGATCACCACGATCACATGGTGGATATGAAATCAGGAAAAATTGTAGAGTTTCATGATGAAATTATCGAGGAAAGACAAAGACAGATTGCCAAAGAGAATGGGTTTGAATTGCTGGAACATTCTTTGACACTTTATGGTGAATTTAAAGATAAGAGCTAACCCATTCCCTCTTCTGTGTTAAGTTTTAGGTCTAATCGGTGTCCCTATTTGATGCACTTAATAATAATACAAATGATAATTGTTATTGACAATAAGATTAGCAATAACTAATATCACTCCGAATTAAGAACAGTTCTCATTAGCCTGTTCTTATTTCTTATTTTAATTCGGAGAAAAAAATGTTCTTACAACCTAAAACAATTGCCCTTTCTTTAGTTCTTGCTGTCAGTACTGCCATGATGAGCATGACAGCTCAAGCAGATGCAAAGCTTTATGGTGATTCACCAATCACGATAAAAGGTTATGACGGAAACGCATCCGATTCTAATTCTTATAAAGGGCAGATAGCTCGTCACCTGTTACTTAACTCTCTAAAGAAATTAGCGGGCAAAGGTGAGGGCAAGCCAAACCCTGAGCTAAAAGCTAAGATGATGTCTTACTATGCAGGTAAAGATGAAGGTAGAGTTATTATTGATCCTCAGACCAAAGGGGATTTTAAGATTAAGCAAACTAAAATCGATGACCTTTCTAAAGGTAAAAATCTTAAAGGCAAAACATTTAAAGGTGCTGTGTCTAGTTGGCCAGGTAAAATGACTGCTCCTGAGGTAATGGAGTTTTTAATCGATAAAGCTTCTTCAGCAAAGAAAGGGTTTGATCCTTTAACGGGTTATAACTATCCGCAGCTTATTTCTAAATTTGGTATGGGTGCTGTTTTCTATAATCAGGCTGTTGATAATTACCTTGATGAAAAATTAACGGCTGACAATAAACCAAACGATAAGCCCTATAAAGAAGGTGCGCCTTATACTGGTAAAGAGCACGTCTGGGATGAGGCTTTTGGATACTTTGGTGCGCCAGCCCATGCAATGTCATTAAAAGCAGGAGATGCCAAGGGTATAGGTAAAAAGAAAGACCTAAAAATAGCCGATGCAAATGGTGATGGCATTGTTGATCTTTACAATGAGATGATTTTCTCACATGCATCATACGCGGCAGACTCTGATACCAGTGGTAAAACAGATTACTTGCATACTATAACCGAAGCATTTATTGATGGACGTGCATTAATCACATCTGCAAAAGCAACTAAGCTTACTGACAATCAACGAGCAAAACTAAATGCTTACGCTGATACAATTAAGGACACTTGGCAGAAAGTTATCGCTGAAGCTGTATTTAAATATGCTGGTAAGACCTACAAAGATCTGCAAAATTTAAAGGCAATCATAGCTACAAATGGTGATGCAGGTAAAGCATTTGCAAAATACGGAAAGCACTGGTCAGAGATGAAAGGTTTTGCTATGGCGCTACAAACAAGCGGCAAGGACTTGGGCGGTGTTGGTGTTAAGTTAAATCGCCTAGTGGGTTATGGCCCAGTTCTTTTAGGTGGAAACCAAGTGACAGGAATTGATGCTAAAGGCAACTATACATCGGGTGGTGATAAAACCATCGGTGATTACATGGTTCACATGATTAAAACCCAGAACTTATTAGCAAATGCTTTTGATTTGAAAGCTAAAAAGGACGATGTAACAAATGAAATGACGGGTTTGATTGAATCATTAGGTAAGAGTAAAAGTGCGGAGAATGATTAAGTCTTCTTGCCATATTAAATGTTAGATCAAGTAGTACAAATATTCTTTAGTGACTGGCTTGATGCATTAGTCAATCCCCAGAAGCGTATCTTCTGGGGATATTTGCTGTCAGCTTTAGCGATAGCTTTGTTTTGGTTGTTGTTAGTTAAGCGAGAAAGTTTCTCTCGAAGTCTCAAACAAGTGTTTTCTCCCAGTAGTTGGTTATCAAAATCAGCAATAGCTGATTATTCACTCATGATATTCAACGGTGTGATAATGACGTTCTTATCACCACGGCTATTAGGCCAAGTAGCTGTTGCAACAATAATATTTGCATGGTTGCATGACTTATTTAATGGACGCGCCTTAATTGAAACAAATATTTCAACTGAGCTAATAGCAGTAGCTTTCACTCTTTTTTTGTTCGTTTTCGACGATTTTGCACGTTATTTATTACATCGTTGGTTACATACTTCACCTTTGCTATGGTCATTTCACAAGGTTCATCACAGCGCTACATCACTAAACCCTTTTACAGTTTTTAGAACACATCCCGTTGAAGGTGTTTTATTCGTATTACGTAGCGCCATAGTTCAAGGAATCACAGTTGCTATTTTCATCTATTTTTTTGGTGATAAGGTGACTCTTTTTACAGTTTTAGGAGCAAGTATTTTTACCTTTGGTTTTAATATTTTAGGTTCTAACTTAAGGCATAGTCCTGTGCCAATTGGTTATTGGGATTCAATAGAGCGCATCTTCATATCACCTGCCCAACATCATATCCACCACTCTGATGCGCCAGAACATATTGATAAGAATTTCGGTGTGGTTTTTTCATTCTGGGATTTATGGTTTGGCTCGCATTGTCATTCGCAAAAAAATGAAGATTTATCCTATGGGTTGAAGAATCAACTGGAGAATCCTCATTCATTATTGTCGCTCTATTTCTTACCATTTAAAGATGCTTGGGATAGTTTAAATAGGTCTTTGTTTTTGAAGAAAATGGGCAAGACTTCTTTTGAGAAAGGAAACAGTCAATGAACATTACACCGCAAGAATATGAGTTGCAAAAAAACGAGGAAAAGTGGGGGGGTGTGCTTTCTATACTATTAATTATAACTGCCGTTATGGTTGTATTATTAACCCCTCAAACCAGTTACGCGGAAGAAGATGTTGTGAATATTTATTCAGCACGTAAAGAAGCGTTAATACTTCCGTTATTGGAGCGTTTCGAAAAAGAAACAGGCATCGGTTTTAACCTTGTAACGGGCAAGGCAGATGGGTTGCTAAAACGCCTTGAAATTGAAGGCGATATGTCCCCAGCCGATATATTTATTACAGTAGATGCTGGTCGATTACAACGCGCCAAAGATGCAGGTGTGTTACAAGCCATTGAAAACCCTGTACTAGAAAAAAGAATACCCGCTTATTTGCGAGATAAAGATAAATTCTGGTTTGGGCTATCGCAACGAGCGCGCACCATGATCTATGTAAAAGATAGAGTGAAGCCAGAAGAGATGTCTACTTACGAGGATCTGGCAGATCCAAAGTGGAAGAAGCGACTCTGTATTCGCTCATCAGGTAATATCTATAATCAATCGTTGGTTGTCTCAATGATTGAAGCTAACGGTGAAGAAGCTACCGAAGAATGGGCAAAAAAATTGATTAGTAACTTTGCTAAAAAACCCGCAGGTGGGGACACAGATCAACTCAAAGCAGCTGCCGCAGGTGTGTGTGATATTGCCTTGGTAAACACTTACTACTTTGGGCGTATGATGAATAGCGACAAAGAAAAGGATAAGGAAATGGCAGAGAAGCTTGCTGTATTTTGGCCAAACCAAGGTGGACAAGGTAAAAAGGGTCGGGGCGTTCATGTCAATGTGAGTGGTGCAGGTATTACAAAACACGCAAAACATATAAAATCTGCTCAGCGCCTGCTAGAATTTTTTGTCACTGATGAGTCACAAAAATGGTATGCCGAAGTGAATAACGAATATCCTGTTGTGCCTGATGCGCCTATTTCTGAAACATTAAAATCATTTGGTGACTTTAAAGCGGATAGGCTAAACCTAACAATTCTCGGTAAAAATAATGCTAAAGCTGTGAGGTTAATGGATCGAGCTGGCTGGAAATAAAAAATAATAATACAGCCACACTTAGTCATTCTCGCTCTGTTTTTCCATATTTATATCAGCGTCACAGATTCAACTAATATATAAATCCTCATAGTTCAGACTTTTTCGCTGAGGTCTGGGCTACATTCTCGTACAAATTTTTCATTTGTTACACTTTGTTACATGCTTGTAAATATTGTTACAGTGATTTTCCGTAATATGCTAATTATCGGTACAGCAACGGCTTATCGTTTAATCATAATATTTGGAGTAACAAAAAATGACTAAAGCAAAGAAAATTATAATCGGCAC
>CAYTRF010000115.1:0-5318 GCA_964440065.1 uncultured Cocleimonas sp.
GTTTTCTTGTATCTCATCAAAGTGATCAATTCGAAGTCCAATACCACAGCCATTGATAATACTTTTTTTGTATGAGTTTTCCATGGTAATACCTACATTGGTGAAACACTATACTAGCATTTCACAGTTCTTAGATACAAAAATGCCTCCATTATGGAGGCATTTTTTAAACTACAGAGAGTTTAGCTAGCTTTTTTCTTCTTGATTTTTCCGCCAGTAAGCTTCTCACATGTGCCTTCAGGTACGTATACCCACTCTTCAGCCATGCTATCAGTTTTTGCCATACCGCCACATGCATGTTGGCTAGTACCACAGTCGTTTTTACCTGCTGCTGCCACACCCATACATTTTTCCATGCCAGGCTTTCCAGCTATTGCAGCAGAAGACATTGCGACAAGACCTAAAGCCATTGCGCCAGTTAGTGCTGCACTTACGATATTCTTTTTGTTACTCATTTTTAACTCCAAGTTATTGATAATAGTATTTATAGTATTGTGAGACTGTAATACAGAAACTCTACAATATTGACCATAGTCATTTACAAAAGTTCACAAGTCAATATTAATTGTGCTTGTGGAAACCTATACGGAGTTATAATTATCTTAGATGCAAAACAACCAAAAATTAGCAAAAAGAGTTAGAGACTATCGCTAACAATATGACCTGTTTTAATTTTTTTACATGTACCCTCAGGGAGCCATAACCAATCGCTGTCGTAACCATCATCTGTATTGAGTCCTGCGCAAGCATGTTCTACTGACGCGCAGTCATTTAATCCAGCTTTTACAATCCCACCACATTTTTCTAATGCCACTTGTTCTTCTTGTCCAGCGGCATTAGACGCTGTGGAGCTAGTGAGTAATACTAACGATATGGCACCGCTTATTAAGGTCAGTGTACTTATGTTTTTTGACGTTGTGTTATTTATTCTCATAGATGACAACACCATCCACTAATTTTTCACAAGCACCTGCAGGCACCAGAATCCAATCTACTTCCTTGTTTTTAAACATTTGTTTGCCATCTTGTTTTCCTACTTTAACGATTCCTGTACACTTTTCCATTTTCACGTCTTTTTTTGCAGAAAAAGCACTAGACGATACAGTCGCCAAAGAAATAGCAGTCAATCCCAGTAGTGCAATTTTTATTAATTTATTGTTATGCATTTTTTTATCTCCTTTAAATTATTGATTATTGTGCTTTTTGTTGAGCCGTCATTTTCATTCCAACTTTACTCTTTACTGAACGTAAGTGAGTGCCAGCAATTTTTGCGCAAGTTCCAACAGGTAGCCAGATGTATTCTTCATAGTTAGCATCTTCATCAGCTAACCCTGCACAAGAATGTTGGCTAGTAGGGCAATCATTCATTGCCGCTTTTACTCGTCCTGCACATCTTTCCAGCCCATTTTTGATAAACTGTGCAGAATCTTTTTTTACTTCTTCAGCAGTTTTTACAGCTTGTGCAGGCCCTGCAACACTCAATGTTAGTGCTGTTGCTATGGCTGTTTTTATGAAAATATTTTTTTTGTTCATTTTATATTCCTGTTTTTATTATAAATTAATTTATTCGCCTAATAAAAAAAACTGTTAAGCAAGCATTCATGTTAAATAAATACTAACAAATAATTAATTAATGGAAACTGAACAATTAAACTAATCTACATCAGTGTTTTTAATCGAGGCTATTTAATCCTATGATACGCTCGTGCAAAGAGGACTATTAAGGTATTCTCCACCTGCTAAATTAGAAAGCTCGCTAGGAAAATAAATGGACATAGTCTACATTCGTGATCTCAGATTAGATGCCGTGATTGGTATTTATGACTGGGAAAAAAGTATTCATCAACAAATAAATGTCAATCTTGAAATGGGTTGGGATAATCGCAAGGCAGCAAAATCGGATGATATTAAAGATACGTTAAATTACAAAGCAGCTGCTAATTTAGTCAAAGAGTTGGTTGATAAAAGTGAGTTTGAATTAGTGGAAGCGCTTGCTGAAAATATAGCCACACTATTATTAGAGAAAATGAATATTCCGTGGATTCGAGTAACCTTAGGAAAGCCTATGGCAGTGACGGACTCTAAAGAGGTTGGTGTAAGTATCGAACGAACTAGAGTTGCCAAATGACAAAAGTTTACTTAGATATCGGCAGCAATATTGACCGTCGTAAGAATATACAGTCTTGTGTTGATCAGCTACGCCAAGATTTCCCTAATATTGTCTTATCGAGAGCCTACGAAAGTGAAGCTTTTGGCTTTGATGGTGATCCTTTTATCAACCTCGCAGCTGGTATTGAAACAAATTTAAGTTTTGAGGGGTTACAAAACTATTTAAAAGAATTAGAAAACAAACACGCGCGTAAAAGAAACAATAAGAAATTTATATCCCGTACCCTTGATGTTGATATTCTTTTGTTTGGTGATTTAGTTTTACAGCCAGATAAGGATATTCCCCGTGCTGAGATTTTAAAATTTCCTTTCGTTCTCTTCCCACTTTCAGAAATTGCGGCTGATGTTTATCACCCCACTAAAAAACAAACCATTTCAGAAATCGTTACATCAAGCAGATTGGATAAAACCACATTGAAAGAGATTGAAAATTTCCCCAAAAAAATAACCACAGCGGTACAGATAGAAAATATTACGGTTGGAGGAGGGGCACCTGTGGTGGTTCAGTCTATGACCAATACCGATACGGTCGATGTGGTGAGAACGGTCAAACAAGTGGCGGAACTTGCTAAGGCAGGTTCTGAACTGGTTCGAATTACGGTGAATACCATAGAAGCTGCAAAAGCTGTTCCTGAAATTCGTCAGCGTTTGGATAAAATGGGCTGTGATGTTCCGCTTATTGGTGATTTTCATTTTAATGGACATAAATTATTAACAGCTGTTCCAGACTGTGCAAAAGCACTCGCAAAATATCGGATTAATCCGGGCAATGTGGGCAAGGGAAAACGCGGTGATGAACAGTTTGCCAAGATGATCGAGTTTGCTGTTAAGTACGATAAAGCCGTGCGAATCGGGGTGAATTGGGGGTCATTAGATCAGCAGTTATTAGCCAAAATGCTGGATGAGAATGCACATTTAGAATCACCTATTGAATTAGCTGAGGTCCAGCATAACGCTTTAATCAAAAGCGCATTAGATAGTGCCGCAAAAGCCGAAGAACTCGGTTTGGCGCATAATAAAATTATTATTTCATGCAAGTTAAGTGGCGTGCAAGACTTGATTAAAGCTTATCGAGAGTTGTCACAAAAATGTAATTATCCTCTTCATCTTGGTCTTACTGAAGCGGGTATGGGTAGCAAAGGAATTGTCTCATCAACGGCTGCATTGGCGATATTACTGCAAGAAAATATTGGTGATACTATTCGTATTTCTCTCACCCCTGAGCCAGGTGCAGCACGGACAAAAGAAGTTATCGTTGCACAACAGATTTTACAGACCATGGGGTTTCGATCATTTACCCCACAGGTGGTAGCTTGTCCAGGTTGTGGGCGCACAACAAGTGATTATTTTCAACATCTTGCGCAGGATATTGAAAGCTATCTAACAAAACAAATGCCCGTTTGGAAAGATCAGTACACTGGCGTTGAGACAATGTCCGTTGCGGTTATGGGTTGCGTGGTAAATGGCCCTGGAGAAAGCAAACAAGCCAATATTGGTATCAGTTTGCCAGGGAATGGTGAGAAGCCTGTAGCGCCTGTTTATGAGGATGGAGTAAAGACGGTAACTCTCAAGGGCGATAATATTGCGCAGGAATTTCAGCAGGTTGTTGAGGCCTATATTGAAAGTCACTATGCATAAAAACTACTTCTGTCTTGTAAAAAAAACACCGAAAAGTGGGGGGGTGTGCTTTATATTGTTTCTGCATAGAATAAGCCGCGTGACCACTCGGCAGAACTACTTTTTATGTTGAGTAATATTAAAATAGTACTAGTTAGAACCTTCCACGCAGGAAATATAGGCTCCTCAGCTCGTGCAATGAAAACCATGGGTTTGAATAATCTTACGCTGGTTAGCCCCACAGATTTCCCATCCACAAAAACGCTGGAACAAGCTCATCAAATGGCACGAACGGCTGCTGATGTGGTTAATAATGCATCGGTCGTGGATAGCCTTAGTGAGGCGGTCAGTGATTGTGCGGTAGTTATCGCAAGCACAGCACGCTTACGTGATTTTGATTTGCCTGAACTAACTCCAGAGGAAAGTGCAGTAAAACTTTGTTCTATAAGTGAAAACCAAAAAGTAGCTTTTGTATTTGGCCCAGAAAGAATGGGTTTATCCACTGAAGATTTAAAGCACTGTCGCTATCGTGTGACAATCCCCACAAGTCCTGATTATAGCTCGCTTAATTTAGCGGCGGCGGTTCAAACTTTAAGTTATGAAATTTTTAAACAGCACCAATTAGGGCAGAAGCTAGGGCAAGGAAACGATATTGTAACTGAAAGTGAAAACCCTGCGACTTTTCCGACCTCAGATGAAATGGAACAACTTTACACTCACTTAGAAGAAACGCTGACTCAAACAGAGTTTATCTATAAAAAACACCCAGGTGAAGTGATGCAGAAGCTAAGAACACTGTTTACTCGTGCTCAAGTTGAGAAAAGTGAATTAAATATTTTGCGGGGTATTTTGGCTTCAGTTCAGCGCAGTTGTAAATGACTAAAAAAACAGGGATAAGTGGGGGGGTGTACTTCTAGGCTTTGCAGAGTAAATAAAATGATTAGACAAGTTACACAACAAGATGCAGCAGATATTTGCGACATCTATAACTACTATATTGAACAAACCGTTATTTCTTTCGAAGAAAAACCTGTTAGCGCAGAGGAAATGCAAGAACGAATTTACTTGCTTTTAGCATCAGGGTTTCCATGGCTTGTGTATGAAACTGACGTTGATGGGCACCGAAAAGTAGTGGGTTATGCTTATGCGGATACTTGGAAAACACGTATTGCTTATCGTTTTACGCTAGAAACTACCGCCTATATGGCACCTAATACGAGCCAAAAAGGCTATGGGTCTCAATTATATGAAGCGTTGTTTAAGGCGCTAGAGACCAGTTTAGTTCGTTCTGTGATAGCCGTAATTGCTTTGCCAAATGAAGCCAGTGTCCGCTTCCATGAAAAAATGGGTTATCAAAAAGCGGCGTATTTTAAACAGGTTGGATATAAAAATGATCAATGGATTGATGTGGGTTATTGGCAGAAATTTCTGTAGTGTCTAGTACATCGTCTAGTATGTTTGGGTAGTATTAAATATATTATTAATAGGTATGATTTAGGATGACCTTTATATGAAAATATCATCGGTGTTCC